>NZ_JANYME010000004.1 GCF_026616895.1 Campylobacter sp. MG1 | reverse complement strand
ATTTACTACATTTTTTGTATCAAAGTTTAAAGGCTGATTGAAATTACGACAACTATCAAACATACTAGACATATCAGTTACATTTTTTGTATCAAAGTTTAAAGGCTGATTGAAATTAGAACAATATATAAACATCTTACTCATATTAGTTACTTTGCTTGTATCAAAGCTTAAAGGCTGATTGAAGTTTTTGCAATTCCAAAACATATAACTCATATTGGTTACATTTCTTGTATCAAGTTCTAAAGGTTGATTAAATGATATGCAATCATCAAACATATGGCTCATATTAGTTACATTGCTTGTATCAAAATTCAAAGCTTTGTTGAAATTGTCACAACCATAAAACATATGGCTCATATTAGTTACATTGCTTGTATCAAAATTCAAAGCTTTGTTGAAATTGTCACAATTATAAAACATAAAACTCATATCAGTTACATTGCTTGTATCCCACTCATTTATCCCTCTAAAATCTTTTCTTTTACTATCCTTAAAAAGCTCACTCATATCAGTGATTAAACTAGTATCAATATCACTTAGGCTAATTCCATCTGTATAAACTAGAACTTTTAGTTCGTATTTATTAGCTGGTTGGTATTTGTTGGCTACCTTTTTTATCAAATTATTATTTAGCATATATTCTCTTGCTACATTTATCTCATAAGCTATTTTTATCATCAAATCTTCATTTTTAATCATTTTAATAAAATCAAATGACTCACATCCATTAAACATACCTTGTATATCAACTACTTTTGATATATCAAAATCTAAAGGCTGATTGAAATTACGACAACTATCAAACATATAACTCATATTTACTACATTTTTTGTATCAAAGTTTAAAGGCTGATTGAAATTACGACAACTATCAAACATACTAGACATATCAGTTACATTTTTTGTATCAAAGTTTAAAGGCTGATTGAAATTAGAACAATATCTAAACATCTTACTCATATTAGTTACTTTGCTTGTATCAAAGCTTAAAGGCTGATTGAAGTTTTTGCAATCCCAAAACATATAACTCATATTGGTTACATTTCTTGTATCAAGTTCTAAAGGTTGATTAAAATCTTTGCATGTACTAAACATTTCACACATATTAGCTACTTTACTTGTATCAAAGCTTAAAGGCTGATTGAAGTTTTTGCAAATACAAAACATAAAACTCATATCAGTTACATTTGAAGTATCCCATTCATTTATCCCACTAAAGTCTTTTCTATCACTTTTATAAAAAAGCTCACTCATATCAGTGATTAAACTAGTATCAATATCGCTTAGGCTAATTCCATCTGTATAAACTAGAACTTTTAATTCATATTTATTAGCTGGTTGGTATTTGTTTGCTACCTTTTTTATCAAATTATTATTTAGCATATATTCTCTTGCTACATTTATCTCATAAGCTATTTTTATCATCAAATCTTCATTTTTAATCATTTTAATAAAATCAAATGACTCACATCCATTAAACATACCTTGTATATCAACTACTTTTGATATATCAAAATCTAAAGGCTGGTTGAAGTTATTACAACTACTAAACATAGAACGCATATCTGTTACATTACTTGTATTAAAGTTTAAAGCTTGATTGAAATTTTCGCAAACACTAAACATCCGACTCATATCGGTTACATTACTTGTATTAAAGTTTAAAGGCTGGTTGAAGTTATTACAACTACTAAACATAGAACGCATATTAGTTACATTACTTGTATCAAAATCTAAAGGCTGATTGAAGCTTTCGCACCAACTAAACATATAACTCATATTAGTTACATTTTTTGTATCAAAGTTTAAAGGCTGATTGAAATTTTCACAACCATCAAACATACCTTGCATATCTGTTACATTACTTGTATCAAAATTTAAAGCTTGGTTGAAATTTTCACAACCATAAAACATATGGCTCATATTAACTACTTTTGAAGTATCAAAGCTCAAAGTTTGGTTAAAATTAAAACAATTATAAAACATAAAACTCATATCAATTACATTACTAGTATTAAAGTTTAAAGGCTGATTGAAATTATAGCACTCAGCAAACATATCACTCATATCAGTTACATTTTTTGTATCAAATTGTAAAGGTTTGTTAAATTTTTTGCAATTACTAAACATACCACCCATATCAGTTACATTTTTTGTATCAAAATCTAAAGGCTGATTGAAATTTTCACAAACAGAAAACATACTACTCATATCAGTTACATTTTTTGTATCAAATTTTAAAGGTTTATTAAATTTTTTGCAATACCAAAACATATGGCTCATATCGGTTACATTTGATGTATCAAAGCTCAAAGCTTGGTTAAAATTAAAACAATCTTCAAACATATAACTCATATCAGTTACATTGCTTGTATCAAAATCTAAAGGCTGATTGAATTTTTTACAACCATAAAACATAGAATTCATACTAGTTACATTGCTTGTATCCCAAGTATTTATACCACTAAAGTCTTTTCTATTACTACCCTTAAACAATACACTCATATCAGTAATAGCACTTGTATTTATAGTATCTAGTGATATATCTTCATACTTAATCAATACTTGCAATTCTTCTTTACTCTTAGGATGGTATTTATTATCTTTAAATTCTATTTTAGATATAGTATTTAAGTCTTTTTTACTTGCCTTTTTTAATGTTTTCATAAAAATCCTTTCATAATAAAATAAATTGTCTTAATGATAGCAATCTGCAAAGACACGATATGTCTTTAGAAAAATATTTGTGTTTTATGAAAGTTTTTTGAATTATTTAAGTAAATAATGAAAATTAAAAAAGGAATTTAAAATAGGAATTTCGTTTGTTTGAAATACTAGAAAATACTCAAACAAACGAAATTTAAGTTTATTTTTCTAGCTTATCGCAACCTTCAAACATATTTTCTTGCTTTTTTACATTACTCATATCAAAATTAGGTTTATGCGTTAAGCTAGAGCAGTTAAAAAACATAACACTCATATTAATTACATTGCTTGTATTAAAGTTTAAGGGTTGATTGAAGTTTTTGCATTTTCTAAACATCTCACTCATATTAGTTACTTTGCTAGTGTTAAAACTTATAGGTTGATTAAAATTTTTGCAATCACTAAACATAGAACTCATATTAACTACTTTTGAAGTATCAAAGCTTAAAGCTTGATTGAAATTTTTACACCCTCTAAACATAGAGCGCATATTTGTTACATTGCTTGTATCAAAGTTTAAAGGTTGATTGAAATTAGAACAATCAGAAAACATATAGCTCATATCAGTTACATTACTAGTATTAAAATTTAAAGTTTGATTAAAGTTTTTGCACTTATAAAACATCTGACTCATATTAGTTACATTTTTTGTATCAAAGTTTAAAGGCTGATTGAAATTTTCGCAATAACTAAACATAGCACTCATATCAGTTACATTTGATGTATCAAAGCTTAAAGGCTGATTGAAATTTTCGCAATTCAAAAACATATAACTCATATTGGTTACATTTCTTGTATCAAAGTTTAAAGCTTGATTGAAATTGTAACAATGATAGAACATACGACGCATATTAGATACATTGCTTGTATCAAAGCTTAAAGCTTGATTGAAGTTTTCGCAGCCATTAAACATCCAGCTCATATCTACTACTTTGCTTGTATCAAAGCTTAAAGCTTGATTGAATTTTTTACAACTATAAAACATATAATTCATATTTACTACATTTTTTGTATCAAAGTTTAAAGGTTGATTAAATGATATGCAATCATCAAACATACCTTGCATATATGTTACATTGCTTGTATCAAAGCTTAAAGCTTGATTGAAATTAAAACAACAATTAAACATATAACTCATATCTATTACATTACTTGTATACCAAGTGTTTATTCCGCTAAAATCAGTTCTTTTACTATGTTTAAAAAGCTCACTCATATCAGTGATTAAACTTGTATCAATATCATTTAGACTAATTCCATCTGTATAAACTAGAACTTTTAGTTCGTATTTATTAGCTGGTTGGTATTTGTTTGCTACCTTTTTTATCAAATTATTATTTAGCACATATTCTTTTGCTACATTTATCTCATAAGCTATTTTTATCATAAAATCTTCATTTTTAATCATTTTAATAAAATCAAATTTCTCGCATTTATAAAACATACAATCCATATTAGTGACATTTCTTGTATCAAAATTTAAAGCTTGATTAAAATTTTCGCAATCAGAAAACATATAACTCATATCTGTTACATTACTTGTATCAAAGTTTAAAGCTTGATTAAAATTTTCGCAATCAGAAAACATCCAGCTCATATTAGTTACACTGCTTGTATCAAAGTTTAAAGGTTGATTGAAATTAAAACAATCATTAAACATATAACCCATATCGGTTACATTGCTTGTATCAAAGTTTAAAGCTTGATTAAAATTTTCACAACCATTAAACATATAACTCATATTTGTTACATTTCCTGTATCAAAATATAAAGACTGGTTAAAATTTTTGCAGTCTCTAAACATATGACCCATATCGGTTACATTTGATGTATCAAAATCTAAAGGCTGATTGAAGTTTTTACAATCACAAAACATCAAACTCATATCTATTACACTGCTAGTATCAAAAAATAAAGCTTGATTAAAATACTTACAACCACGAAACATATAAGACATATTAACTACATTACTAGTATCTATTTTATTTATTGCTGAAAAATCTCTTATTTTACAACTATCAAACATATTTTTCATACTTGTTACATTAGATGTATCCCAAGCTTCTATACCTTGTAATGTCTTTCTTTTAGAAGATTCAAATAAATAACTCATATCAGTAATCAAAGATGTATCTATCTCATTTAGTTTTATTTGCAAATTTTCTACTAGTTGCTTAAGTTCATCTGTGGTTTTAGGTTTATATTTGTATTTGCTTGATTTTTTACTATTTTTAGATTTGATGATTTTTGTATATTTGGCTAATTCTTTATCGCTGATTAAAGAATTTACAAAAGTATTTTTACTTAAAACCTGCCAAGTCTCTATCCCACTAAAATCAGTCCTATCGCTAGAGCAAAATATCAAATTAGTATCATATAATTTACTAGTATCAAACAAATTTAAAGGAATATCACTATTGTTTAATATAAACTCAAGTTCTGCTTTGTTTTTAGGAAATATTTTACCATTGTGGTATTCAAAAGAAATATGATTTAATATAAACTCACTTATATTTTTACACCCTGTTAACATTGCACTACATTGTATAAAATTTAAAATATTTAATTTTTCTAATTTGATTTTTCTTAAATCTAGATTGATACAACCAAAAAACATTTTATGAGTATTTAAAAGAGAGCTAGCATCTATTTCTAAAACCTCATTTAAATTTATACAATATTCAAACATTCCTCTCATATTAATTACATTTGAAGTATCCCAGTCATTTATCCCACTAAAGTCTTTTCTAGCACTACCTTTAAATAATTCACTCATATCAATAATTAAGCTTGTATCTATATCGCTTAAATTTATGTTTTCGTTATTAATTAGCTTTTTTAACTCACTTTTAGTAATTGGCTTATATTTTTTCATCAAATATCCTTAATCAAATTCCTAATTCAAATTCTTTTAAAAATTAGAAGAATTTGAATTAGAAATTTCGTTTGTTTGAAATACTAGAAAATACTTAAACAAACGAAATTTAGTGATTATTTGCCTAGTTTATCGCAACCTTCAAACATATTTTCTTGCTCTTTTACATTACTCATATCAAAATTAGGTTTATGCGTTAAACTAGAGCAGTTATTAAACATATAATTCATATTTGTTACATTACTTGTATTAAAGTTTAAAGGTTGATTGAAATTTTCACAACCACCAAACATCCCACTCATATCAGTTACATTACTAGTATTAAAATTTAAAGTTTGATTAAAGTTTTTGCACTTATAAAACATATTACTCATATCAGTTACATTTCTTGTATCAAAGTTTAAAGGTTGGTTGAAATCAGAACAATTAGAAAACATATAACTCATATCAGTTACATTACTAGTATTAAAACTTAAAGGCTGATTGAAGTTTTCGCATTTGTTAAACATCCGACTCATATCACACACATTGCCTGTATCAAAGTTTAAAGGCTGATTAAAATTAAAACAATATCTAAACATAGAATCCATATTAGTTACATTACTTGTATCAAAGCTTAAAGGCTGATTAAAATTATAACAGCCATAAAACATAGCACTCATATTTACTACATTGCTTGTATTAAAATCTAGATGTTGATTAAAATTTTTACACTCAGCAAACATATCACTCATATCAGTTACATTACTAGTATTAAAACTTAAAGGCTGATTGAAGTTTTCGCATTTGCTAAACATAGAATCCATATTAGTTACATTGCTTGTATCAAAGCTCAAAGCTTGGTTAAAATTAAAACAATCTTCAAACATATAACTCATATCAGTTACATTACTAGTATTAAAATTTAAAGCTTGATTGAAATTATAACAATCTTTAAACATAGATTTCATGCTAATCACTTTTAAAGTATTAAAATTTAAAACTTGGTTGAAATTTATGCAAGTATTAAACATAAAACACATGTTAGTTACATTGCTTGTATCAAAGTTTAAAGTTTGATTAAAGTTTTTGCACTTATAAAACATAAAACTCATATCAATTACATTTGATGTATCAAAGTTTAAAGGCTGATTGAAATTAAAACAATCATAAAACATAGAATCCATCTTAGTTACATTTGATGTATCAAAGTTTAAAGCTTGATTGAAATTATAACAATTTCTAAACATTTCACTCATATCGTGCACATTGCTTGTATCCCAAGTATTTATACCACTAAAGTCTTTTCTATTACTACCCTTAAACAATACACTCATATCAGTAATAGCACTTGTATTTATAGTATCTAGTGATATATCTTCATACTTAATCAATACTTGCAATTCTTCTTTACTCTTAGGATGGTATTTATTATCTTTAAATTCTATTTTAGAAATAATATCTAAGTCTTGTTTGGTAGCATTTGCTAATTGTTTCATAAAAAAAATCCTTTCATAATAAAATAAATTGTCTTAATGATAGCAATCTGCAAAGACACGATATGTCTTTAGAAAAATATTTGTGTTTTATGAAAGCTTTTTTGAATTATTTAAGTAAATAATGAAAATTAAAAAAGGAATTTAAAATAGGAATTTCGTTTGTTTGAAATACTAGAAAATACTTAAACAAACGAAATTTAAGTTTATTTTTCTAGTTTATCGCAACCTTCAAACATATCTTCTTGCTTTTTTACATTACTCATATCAAAATTAGGTTTATGCGTTAAGCCAAAGCAGTTATTAAACATATAGCTCATATTTGTTACATTTTTGGTATCAAAGTTTAAAGGTTGGTTGAAATCAGAACAATTAGAAAACATATAACTCATATCAGTTACATTGCTTGTATCAAAATTTAAAGGCTGATTGAAGTTTTTACAATCATGAAACATACCTCCCATATCGTGCACATTACTTGTATCAAAATCTAAAGGTTGGTTAAAGCTTTTACACCCACTAAACATAGAATCCATACTAGTTACATTGCTTGTATCAAAATCTAAAGGTTGATTGAAATTTTTACAACCCATAAACATAAGCGTCATACTGGTTACATTACTAGTATTAAAATTTAGTGATTGATTGAAAGTTTCGCAATTTGAAAACATACCACCCATATGAGTTACATTGCTTGTATCAAAGTTTAAAGGCTGATTTAATTTCCAACACCTAGAAAACATATTACTCATATGAGTTACATTGCTTGTATCAAAGTTTAAAGGCTGATTAAAATTAAAGCAACTATTAAACATAAAACTCATATTACTTACTCTTGAAGTATTGAAATTTAAAGGCTGATTGAATTTTTTACAACTACCAAACATCCCACCCATATCAGTTACATTTCTTGTATCAAAACTTAAAGCTTGATTGAAATTTTCACAATCATAAAACATATCGCTCATATTTACTACATTTTTTGTGTCAAAGTTTAAAGGTTGATTGAAATTAGAACAACGGCTAAACATACCACTCATATCAGTTACATTTGATGTATCAAAGTTTAAAGCTTGATTGAAATTAAAGCAATCTCTAAACATTTCACTCATATCGTACACATTGCTTGTATCCCAAGTATTTATACCACTAAAATCTTTTCTATTACTATCTTGAAATAATTCACTCATATCAGTAATAGCACTTGTATTTATAGTATCTAGTGCTATATCTTCATACTTAATCAATACTTGTAATTCTTCTTTACTCATAGGATGATATTTATTATCCTTAAATTCTATTTTAGAAATAATATCTAAGTCTTGTTTGGTAGCATTTGCTAATTGTTTCATAAAAAAAATCCTTTCATAATAAAATAAATTGTCTTAATGATAGCAATCTGCAAAGACACGCTGTGTCTTTAAATAATTTCGTATGTTTTAAAACATACGAAATTTAAATTTTAACAATGTTCGTGTTTTCCATGTGGGCTATAACTACATCCACCAAACGTATTTAATCCACAATATCTACAAACACTAGAATTTGAAACTTTAAAATGCTCATGTTTTCCATGCGGGCTATAACTACATCCACCAAACGTATTTAATCCACAATATCTACAAACAGAACTACCATCTGCTATATGCTCGTGCTTTTTGTGTGGGCTATAACTACATCCACCATAACTACTAGAACCACAATATTTGCATTTAGACATTACATATACTCGTGATTTTTATACGGACTTTTATTGCAAGAATTACCAGCAGCTTGTGAGCTTACTAATCCACAAAAACAACAAATATACCCACTAGAACTCTCATTTATATAAATATGAGTTTTACTTGGACTATAACTGCAACTTCCACCATAAGCACTAGGATTTTTATATCCACAATAAGAACAAATGTATCCCATAACATCTCCTTAAAAAATAATTTCTTGTTTTAAACAAGTATTGAAATGATACCATCAGCAAAAAACACACTATGTCTTTTAAATATATTAAAATACAAAAAATTTTTTCAAAGGACTTTTACGCAAAAATTATTTCAAAATTTTTTTCCGTTCACAGACTTACAAACTAGGCATCATCCTAATAATAGTCTTTAACTCTATCACGCTAGGATTTGCAACTTCAAGTGAGTTTAGTGAGAAGTTTTCTAGCTTTTTTTATTATGTAGATATGATATGTCTTTGGATTTTTATCGTTGAAAGTATTTTAAATCTTTATGCTTTTAGGCTGAGTTTTTTTACAAGTAGTGAAAAGGGTTGGAATATTTATGATTTGTTTATAGTGATTATTAGTGCTTATATAAGCTATGATTTTGTGGTGCTTAGAGCGTTTAGGGTGTTTAGAGTGTTAAGGCTTCTTCGTGTGGTGCCATCTATGAGATTTGTATACTCTACTATGCTTTTTGCTGTACCACAAATCATTAGTATTGTTATGCTTTTGCTACTGTTTTACTACATTTATGGGGTGCTTTGTTGTAGTCTATTTGCTACTAGTATGAATGAGCATTTTGGTACTTTAGGGGATTGCTTTTTTACTCTTTTTACCATTATGACGCTTGATGGAGGTTCTGCTATCGTAAAAGAAGCTATGGGAGTTTATCCTTATGCTTGGGTGATTTTTGTATCTTTTATACTAATTTGCACCTTTATCATAATGAACCTAATCATCGCAATAATTGTAAATAGCATAGATGAAATTAAAAAGAAAAATGAAGAAAATAAAATGTAAAAAGCTAATCATTAAGATTAGCTTAAGATTATTTATTTTTTAATAAATCTCTGATTTCTGTTAGCAGCACTATATCTTCGCTTGGAGCTGGAGCAGGAGCTGGTTTTTCTTCTTCTTTTTCTGCTTTTTTAAGCTTATTGATTAACTTTACAACAACGAAAATTGAAAACGCAATGATTAAAAAATCAACTATATTTTGAATAAATAAACCATAATTAACGGTTACATTTTCAGCTTCTTTAGCACCTTCTTTAATAACCAATTTTAAATCACTAAAATCAACTCCGCCTGTTAAAACTCCAACAATAGGCATAATAATATCAGCCACAAGTGAGCTTACAATCTTACCAAAAGCAGTTCCTATAACCACACCCACAGCTAAATCTACAACATTTCCACGCATTGCAAATGTTTTAAATTCTTGTAATATTTTCATATTCTCTCCTTGAAAAAAAGGCTAGATTTTAACAATAAATAATAAATTAATCCTTAAATTCCATATTGTTTAAGAAATAGTTTAACTGCCCTAAAGCTATGCAGCCATCGTTTATCGCTTCGTTTTTTGGAGTATAGAATTTGTATTCTTTATCATTTAGCAAAAGATTTAAAATGCTTTTATTACAAAACACCCCGCCACTTAAAATCGCTTTTTTATTAGGGCTTAAAAACTTAACAATATAAACAATGGTATTAATAAATTTTGAACAAGCTAAAACCTTGCTTTCATTTAAGCAAGTTGCAAAAATATCCTTATAAATAATCTTATTATTTTTAAACTCAATTTTGTAAATATCTTTGATATTTTCATCATAAAAGCTCTCAATAAGCATTCCTGAATGTGCTTCAAATTCGTTTTTTTTGACCCCTAAAACTAAAAAGGCAAAAGCATCAATAATTCTACCTAATGAGCTAGTATTTATAGTGCAATTTTGCAATGCTATATCATAATTTAGATTAGTTTCACACGGAATTTCATATTTTTTTAAAATACTATAAGCTAATAGTTCATTATTTTTTACATTAACTAGCTTAAACTCATCAAAACAAAAAGCTGTATTTATAGTGTTTTTAGTAATATCTAGCACTTCGCCACCACTTATATGATGATTATTTTTATATCCTGTGCCATCAAAACAAAAGGCTCTAATATTTCTTAGTCCAATACTCATCGCATGGGCTGCGTGATGGTAGATTTTTATAATCTTTGTCTTTTTGCTAATTCCTATTTCAAATTCTTTTGTGATTTTTTCGCTATGAATGAAATGTGGGTGTAAATCACACAAAACATAATCAAATTTAATCTTATAATTTTTCACAAAAAATCTTAGAGTTTTTACAAAATGATTATAAACACTAATATCCTTTAAATCCCCAATATAAGGCGAATTAATACAAAGCCCGTTTATGTATATTAAAAACTCGTTTTTTTCTTCCATTCCAAGAGCTAGGATATTTATATTTTTTTTAATTTTATGCTCGTAATAAAAAGGTCTAAAGCCCCTAGCACTTCTTAAATGATGGTATTTATTGGCTACAACTTGCCCTACACTATCATCAATTTTATTAATTATTTTTCTATTATGATTTATTATTAAATCAGGTTTTAAAATCTTAAAATCACTTTTTTTAGAATAAATCATCTCGCCACTTTTGTTTGCACTTGTAGCTACTATTGCAAAATCAAGCTCTTTAAATAATATATGAAATATCGGAGCGCTTGGCAAAAACACTCCGATATTTTTAAAATCAAAATGTATATTAAAAGCACTCTGATTAAGGCTTTTTAGTAGCAATATAGGTCGCTCTTTGCTCTTTAAAATACGCTCTTCAAACTTAGTAAAACTAGCATATTTTTTTGCCATTTTTATATCTTTAACCATTATTGCAAGTGGTTTTAAAGCTCTATTTTTTAGCATTCTTAATTTATTTACCGCATTAAAATCATTAGCATTGCATAATAAATTAAACCCACCAACGCCTTTTAAAGCTACTATTTTTCCAGCTTTTAGATATTTAACAGCCTTTGCTAAATCAAAATTAAGCTTAGCCCCACAATCATTACAAGCAATAGGCTCTGCGTAAAATCTCCTATCATTAAGATTATTATATTCACTATCGCAATTTTTACACATTTTAAAAACACTCATAGAAGTATTTGTTCTATCGTAAGGGATTTTAGAAATTACACTAAATCTAGTGCCACAATTAGTGCAATTTATAAAGGCGTGATTAAATCTTCTTTTTAATTTAGGATTATTAAGCTCTTTTATACAATCTTTACAAGGAGCGAAATCAGGCAAAATCACTGCAAGATTACGCTTATCTTTGCTTGGTTTTTTAATAACAAAATCATTATAAGTTTCATTTGTTTTAATTATTTTTACTTTTTCTATACTTGCTAATGGACGATTTTTTTTAAGAATTTGTTTTAAGTCTTTTATAAAAACTTTTGCTATTTTTTCATCACAATCAAGTGCTAAGCTAACTCCTAAAGTATCATTTAAGATATAGCCATTTAGCTTTTTTGCTTTGGCTAATTTGCAAACTTCAGGGCGAAATCCAACTCCTTGCACCCTGCCACTAAGCTTAATTAAAACACTCACAATTAGCCCATTTACTGAACTTAAATTGCTTGTTTAAAAACGCATTGTAATTTAAAAAACTCTGATAATTCATAAGCTTTGAGCAAATCTCACGCTCGTTTTCATTAAGTTTTCCTATCATTAAAACAAGTGCTTCAAAAACACCAACTTCTA
The DNA here is from genome assembly GCF_026616895.1 of Campylobacter sp. MG1. NCBI lineage: Bacteria > Pseudomonadati > Campylobacterota > Epsilonproteobacteria > Campylobacterales > Campylobacteraceae > Campylobacter > Campylobacter sp. MG1. The sequence continues at coordinate 155,927 of NZ_JANYME010000004.1, read as the reverse complement.
TTAAAGCTGCATTTGCTAATCTAAAGCTCATAATTGATGAGATAAACTTAGCTACATTTAAGCCATCTTCATTAATCTCACAATCAATTCTAACTCCCTTTGTATAAGTATTTGGCACTACTTTTAAAATATCAGAATCTAGCAAAATATCTGCTAATTTTATTAATGAAAATATATTTTTATTTTCTAAACTAAACTCATTTAAAATGAACTTTTTTTGATAATTTTTTAATAATTTTTCGCCTTGTTCTAAGCTAAGTAATAATTTTATTAATTCATCTTTATTTTTAGGGACATTAAAGCTTAATTTATCAATATTAAAAGCAGTTGATAATTGATTTGAATACGGATTATTAATTACACAAAATGTATCAGCAAAAGGAGCTATTAATAATAAATCTTTAGGCTTTTTTACAAAATAAAGCTCATCTGCATTTTTTAACTCATTAAAAAGCTTTTTGCTATTAGCAAATGATACATATAAAAAATCTCCTAAATTATGTGCTTTTTTATAAAGTGGTTTTAAAGCTAATTTCACAAATGGTTTTTCATAAGCATTAAGTAAAATTTGAGTATTTTTATCACAAATAAAAGCCTTTTGTAATAATTCATAATTAGCAATTATTACAAAATCACTTTTTGTTGTTTTAGTATAATCTAACTCATTTAAACCTAAATCATCAAAAACTTCATCACATAAGTTTAAAGGCAATCTTGGAATTTCAATTTCAAATTCTTTTGTTTTTTGTGTATTTTCTAGCTCTATTTTAAAATCTTCTAAAAATAAAAAATAAGGTATTTTTTTAAAATATTCATTAAAGGCTAAAACCTTATCTTCATTATCATCTATAACTAAAGAAAACTCATCATCTTCATAATAAAGCTTATAATTTACATTATTTATCTTGGCAATTTTTAATAAAAATAATCCGAAATCTTTTAATTTTATTTTGAAATCATATCTAATTAACACTGCTTAAATTCCTATAATTTTCTATCGCTTGTTCTATACTAAAATCATTTTTAAATTCTAACAAAAATCCATCTTGTTTAAGCTCTTCTAAAAGACATTTTTGCATTAAAGCAAAAGATTTTTTAACCTCATCGCTTAAAGATATTTTCATAGGTTCAAGTCTTTTAGGCACAATACCTAATATTTTGCAAGCTGGCAAATCACCTACTAAACTCATAAAATTAAGCATCATTTGCATTTCAAGTTCGTGAGCACTTCCTTGATAATTTATATTACTTGGCACTTTGTCATAGTCAAAAAACACAACATCGCCCACTTCTAAATCATCAGCATTTATACAATCAATCACATAAACCTTATCAAAATCAGCAATTATATGAGCTAAATTCATAGCCATCGTCCCACCATCTAAGAATACCAATTGATGCAAATCTTGATTTTTAAATTCTTCTTTAATATAAATATTAGGAGCTAGGTTTTTCCTAAAATACTCAAGAAAAATAACTCCAGCTCCTTCATCTCCTATTAAAATATTTCCAATTCCTAGGACTAAAACTCTCATTTGTATTTATATCCACTAAAAATAGCGTCCATTGCACCATCTTTACCTTTAATTGCATTAAACACTGCCATATAAATATGAACACCAACAAAAATCATAGTAACCCAAGTTAAAATATGATGAATTATCCTAATATTTGCAAGTCCGCCAAATATTGCTTCAAATGGTTTAACAAAAGGAGTTATTGCACCAGCAAAACCCTCGTGATAAACATTAATATATAACACAAAACCTGTGATTATTAATAATGCTAAAACAATATAAAAGAAAAAATAACTCACAAATTGAAGTGGATTATATACACCTTTTAAATACGGGTGTTTTCCTAAAAACAAATAAAACTTAATTTGCTCTATCCATACTCTTAAACTAAAGCAATCTTTAATACTAACTCTTTCTTTTTTGCTAAGCTTATCAAATATAAAAAGATAAAGTTTAAAAATAAAACAAGCTAATAAAACAAACCCAGCTACATTATGCACGAAACGAAATTTAGCCTGCATAAATAGATTTGGCTCGGTTGATTTATCAGGTGCAATAAACACACTAGCAATATAAAAGCCACTTATACAAAGGGCTAAAATAGCAAATGCTCTTAGCCAATGAGTTGCTCTAAGCCCTATTGAAAACTCATAATGTTTCATATCAAACTCCTACTTTATATTCGCCTAACTTATTGCCTTTTTTATCTAATACATGCACAGCACAAGCAATGCAAGGGTCATACGAATGGATTTTTCTAATAATTTCAAGTGGCTTGGTTAAATCTTCAATCTTTAGACCAATTAAACAAGCTTCATAAGTTCCCATTTTACCATTTGCATCTTTTGGACTTGCATTCCAAGTAGATGGAACTACTGCTTGATAATTTTGCACTATACCATCTTTAATTCTAATCCAATGACTTAGCATTCCCCTAGGAGCATTACCTATAAAGCGACCTTTGTATTCTTTAGAATTATCTATTTTATATGGAGCGCAAGTGCTTTGATCTACTTTTAGATTTTCAACTAAATTATCAAGAGCTTTAAGTGCGTGTTCGCTTATTATTTTTGCTTCAATCATTCTTGCTGCAGTTCTTCCTAAAGTGCTAAGTAAGTCTTTAAGCTCAATATTTAATTCAGCTAATAAAGCATCAACTTCTTTTGTAACGATTGGATTTTTAGCTAAATAATTTACAACTATAGTAGCAAGTGGTCCTACTTGAACAGGTAAATTATCATATCTTGGAGCTTTAATCCAGCTATATTTTCCATTCATATCAAATACTTTAGAATCTTCTAATTCGCCTTTAGCGTTTAGAGTTTTTTCATCTTTTAGACCTGTATAATTTGGCTCTTGTTCGCCATCATAAGGGTGTAATGCTTTATCGTTTTTATACCAAGACCTTGTTGCTTCTTCTGTGATTTTGCTCTCATCAATAGCACCTAATACAGGATTGCTTAGCATATTAGTTACAATTCCACCTTTAAATAAATAATCATCTCCTAAATAAAACTCATCAGCACACATAAAATTATCAACACCAACATCATTCATTACACTTGGCTCATTTTTATAAACAGCTGCAGCCATCTTAATATCAGCCAAATAAGCACGATGAATAAAATCGCTAATTTCTAAGAATTTAGTTTTATACTCGCCAATTCTAGCAGGGTCAAGTATATCCATAACGCAAGTTACACCACCTACGGTTAAGCTTTGTGGGTGTGGTTGTTTTGCACCAAAAATAGCCATTAATTGTGCTGCTGTTCTTTGCACTTTTAAGCATTCTAAATAATGGCTTAACGCTACTAAGTTTTGCTCTGGGCTAAAGCGATAAGTTTTATGTCCCCAATAAGCATTCGCAAATATTCCTAATTCTCCTTTATCTACGAATGTTTTTAATTTTTCTTGAACTGCTTTAAGTTCTCCTACACCACAAACTAAAGGCTTATCACACCATTTTAAAGCTTCAGCTTCAGCTTTTGCTGGATCAGCACTTAAAGCACTCACTACATCAACAAAATCAAGCCCGTGTAATTGATAAAAATGCACACAATGATCGTGCATATATAAAGCTGCATTCATTAATGTTCTTGTAAGTTTTGCATTTTTTGGTGGAACTATACCTAAAGCATTTTCAGCCGCTTCAATACCTGCTCTATAATGCGAATAAGTGCAAACTCCACAAATTCTTTGAGTCATAAAGCCAACATCTCTAGGGTCTCTTCCTTTTACAATAGTTTCAATTCCACGCCATAATGTTGAACCCGCATAAGCATCAGTTACTACATTTGCATCATCAACTATTACTTCTACTCTTAAATGTCCTTCAATTCTTGTAATTGGATCTACTACTATTTTTTGCATTTTTTATTCCTTGTCTTTTTTAATAGCTGCAATACTTGCATGGGCTGCAATAGCTACTCCTGTTAGAGTTAAAACACCAATGCCTATTTTATCACTCATAGCATCAGCACCCATTCCGCTAAATACGCTTTGAAATAAATGTGATTTTAAAGGTTCTTCGTAAGTTCTCATACTATCCCAAAAATCAGGCTCAGAGCAACCTATACACCCATGTCCTGCACCAATAGGCCAATTTATGTGCTGATTAAATCTTTGCTTAGCACAATTATTAAATGTATATGGACCTTTGCATCCTACTTTATAAAGACAATAGCCTTTCTTTGCACCTTCATCTCCAAAACTTTCTACAAACTCACCCGCATCAAAATGTCCCCTACGCTCACAATAATCGTGAATTCTATGCTCGTATGCCCATTTTGGACGATTAAAATTATCAAGTGGCATTGTTCCAAATAATAATATTTGTAAGATTGAACCTACGATATTTTTTTCACTAGGCGGACAACCTGGGACATTGATTACGCTTTTATTTGTAATTTTACTAATCGGAACTGCATTTGTTGGATTTGGTGCTGCTGCTTGAATACCACCAAAGCTTGAGCAAGTTCCAATTGCTAAAATAGCAGCTGCATTAGCACAGGCATTTTTTGCTATTTCTTCGCCTGTATGCCCTTTAGCACCTAAAGTTAGATAAAAACTAGAGCTTCCTGCAGGAACTGCACCTTCTACTAATAATACATATTTTCCTGCGTGTTTTTTAATAGCGTTTTCTAAATTCTCATCAGCTTGATGACCACTTGCTGCCATAACAGTTTCGTGATATTCAATATTTAAATAATCAAATATCAAACTATCAATAGTAGGTGCATCGCTTCTTAATAAACTCTCACTACAGCCTGTACATTCTGCCATATGAAGCCAAATTACTGGGGTGTTACTAGCATTATTTTCAACAGCATTTGCAATACTTGGTGCAAAAGTAGCTCCAAGTCCTAGCATAGTAGCCATTCCACTAGACCATTTCAAAAAATCACGACGAGTAAAACCATGTTCTTCTAAAAGCTCCATTAAACTTTTATTAGAACAGGAATTATTAAAATGTCTAAAAAAATCCATACCTATCCTTTAATTAAATTTGTTAAGATTATAGTATTTATTTAAAAAATTAAGTAATAAAAAAGATATAATATGTCCTAAAAAATATATTATAAAACTATTAAAAAAAAGGAAAATTATGAAAACAATTTTAATACCTATGGCAAATGGAAATGAAGATATAGAATTAATCACAATAATTGATATTTTAATTAGAGCTAAAAATAGTGGAGCAAATTTAGATATTATACTAGCTAGTATTACTGATAATCTTGATATTACCCTTGATACAGGTCTTAAAATTATGGCAAATAAAACATTAGATAAAGTTAATACTGAAAATATTGATGCTATAGCATTAGCTGGTGGATTTTTAGGTATGACTAATTTAAAAAACGATAAAAGAATTAAAAATATTATTCAAAAATTAAATTCTCAAAATAAATTAATTGCTGCAATTTGTGCTTCACCTATAGTATTAGCAAATGCTGGGGTTTTAACCGGTGATTTTACATGCTATCCTGGATGTGAAAAAGATATAAACGCTAATAGAATTGATAAAGCTGTAGTAGTTAATAAAAATATTATAACAAGTGCTGGTCCTATTACTTCAACTTATTTTGCATTAACTATAATAAAAGAATTAGGATTTATAGAACAGTATGAAGGATTACTAGAAGGATTATTAATAAATAAATTTGGAATTAAATTTTAAAATCCACTTTTTAGTGGATTTATCAAAATAATTTATTATCAATAATATCTTGTATATTACTAATATTTAAAGATAATAAAGCAACCATTAAGGCTCTAGCCTTAACATCACTTAAATATTCACTCATAATTACACCATTTTTAATCAAATCAACTTCAGCTCCAACATAAGCATAGGTTCTAAGACCTACTTTACCACTTTCACATCTACTTGTCATAATTATTGGAATATTTGCTTTTTGAATAATTGGCATAGCTCTAGCCATTACATGACCTGCTCCATAGCCACTAATTACCAAACCATCATAATTATTTAAAGCATATTCAAGCATATCATTATCAAAATCAAGGCACATTTTTAGTAAGGCTACTTTTTTAGTAATTTCTTTTAAAGGCTTTAGTTTTAGCCTTTTATAATTATTATTAAATAAATAAAACTTACCTTCTTTAATCTCTCCAACCAAACCACGATTAAAACTTGTAAAAGTTTCAAGACTAAATGAATTGCTTTTGTGGATAAATTGTGCTGAATGAACGCTATCATTTAATACACAAAGCACACCTAAACCCCTTGCTAATTCACTATTTGCTAAAGTAATTGCATTGCTAATATTAGCTAGATAATCACTTCCTAACTCGCTAGGATTTTTCATAGCACCTGTAAAAATTAGTGGCTCATCTAAATCCCAAAATAAATTACAAAAAAACGAACTTTCTTCTAAAGTATCAGTTCCTTGAGTAATAATTACAGCACGAGAGCCTTTTTTAATCTCTTCTTTTGCAAGATTTAAAACTTCAATTAACATTGAAAAAGTTATATTTGGACTTGAGATATTACTAAAAGTTATTGCATTAATGTCTTTAAATGAACTTGTTAAATCATCAGCATTTAGGCTAGGAATTGCTCCTTCGCCTAAATTACGCATAGAAATTGTCCCACCAAGAGATATTAAACTAAGCATTTCTTACACACTTAATTAAATAATGTACATGTTCAACTAAAACATCTGGTAAAATTCCATGTCCTAGATTAAAAATATGTGGTCTATCTTTTATTGTTTCTTTAATACTTTCAACACCATCCTTTATTGCTTGTTTAGAATATAATCTACAAGGTTCTAAATTTCCTTGTAAAACAAATTTACTTTTAGTAGCGACTTGTATAGGAGTACTCCAATCAACACCTAAAACATCAATTTTTGCATCTAAACACTCAATAAAACTACCTACTCCCTTAGGAAATGCAATTATTGCAATATGTGGGTATTTTGTTTTTAAATAACTTGTTAAATCTTGAATATATTTCCAAGCAAATTCTAAATATGCTATAGGCTCAAGTGCATTAGCCCAACTATCAAAAATCTGAATAGCATTAGCACCTGCTTTTATTTGATTTTCGCAGTATTCTTTTAAAACTTCAGTAATTTTTGCTAATAATTTATGTGCTAAGGCTGGATTTTCATAAATCATTCTTTTGCTTTTTGCATAAGTTTTAGAGCCTTTTCCTTCTATCATATATGTTGCTAAAGTCCAAGGTGCACCACAAAATCCTATTAAAGCTTTATTTGAAGCTAATTTTTCACGAGTTAATTTTATAGCGTCATAAACATAAGTTAATTTACTAGCTGCATTTATATTTAATTTTTCTACATCAATTTCACTTGATATTATCTCATCAAAAACAGGGCCTTCACCTGCTTCAAATCTAAGCGGTAAGCCCATTTCAAGTGGCACCACTAAAATATCTGAAAATATAATAGCCGCATCAAAATCAAAAATATCCACTGGCTGAAGCGTAACTTCACTAGCTAATTTATAATCCTTACAAAGACTTAAAAAATCTCCTGCTCTAGCACGAGTAGCCTTGTATTCAGCTAGGTATCTACCTGCTTGACGCATCATCCAAATAGGCATAACATCACTTTTTTTTCCAAAACAAGTATCTATAAATATCATCTTTGCTCCTTAGTGTTCTTTAGATTTATTATCACTTTTATGTAAAGCCCATAATCCAAGGCAAATACACATAATACCGATTGCTAAATAAAGCATATCCATACTTGAGCTAAATTTTAAATTAAGTGCATGTTGGAAAAAATTAACAACTAAAACCATAATAATAACTTTACCAAGCTTATCTTTTAGCTCATCTAAACTATGAACTTCTAAAACCTTGCTTTGTTTATATTGTTTAAATTCTTCAACATCGCTTATAAATAATTCATATATTCCAAAAGAAAATATATAAAAAACTAAAGCCATTAAATATAAATCAACAGCTCCAACTATAGTGCTTACAGCTTCTTCGTGAATATCAATATCAGCACCTAAAAAATAATAAGTATATGTAACTTTTATGACCTTATACACATCAAAACTAGCAATAAAAAATAACATAAAAGCACCTAAAAGACCAAAAATAACAGGTAAGATTGTAATAAACCTAGAATTTACTAGGAATTTTTCAAAATATTTTTCTAACATTTATTCCCTTATTTCATAAAATCCGAATTGTTGGTATTCGTGTGGTTTATTATAAAAATCTTTTGTAGTGCTTTGATAAATAGGACTTAAACTTAACTTAAAGTTATTTGAATTTTTATAAGTAGAATTACTTTGTTGTAAAAACAACCAATCTATTTGATTTTTGAAAAGTTCTAAGGCATTAAACCCGCCTTCAATCATTACAAATTTAATATTTTGCTCTTGCAATTCATCTTTTAATTTTAAAGGATTTTTACCAAAAATAATTTCTCTATTAGTTTTAAAAATATTTAGAGATTTAAAATTAGAATTTAAATCTTGAAAATATTTTGAAAATACTAATAAATTAGGTGCTTTTTTGCTAGTAGAATATCTAGCATCAAGCATAGGATTATCAAGTCTTAAAGTATTGCCACAAATTATTAAATAATCTATATTAGTTCTAATTTCGTGAAAATATGTCCTTAAATACTCATTACTAATACTACCTTCATTGTTATAATTTAGATTAATTGCTAATTTAAATAAAACAAAAGGCTTATTATCTAGCCAGAATTTGAATGGAGCAATTAGTTTATCGCATTCATCTTGTAAAATCCCAAGATTTACTTTAATTCCAGCTTGCCTTAATTCATTTATACCATTTTGAGAACTATCACTTGAGCCTATATTTACTTCTTTAACTTTATATTTTATTAATAATTCATGACAAGGTGGAGTGCGACCTTGCTTACTGCAAGGCTCTAAAGTTACATAAAATACACTATCTTTTAAAGCATCTTTTCCATATTTTTCTAAGATTTCATTCACACATAATCTTTCTGCGTGAAATGTTCCTGCTTTTTGGTGTGCTTTAATACTTAAAATCTTGCCGTATTTATCTAATACTAGACAACCTACGGCAGGATTTGGATAAGTTAAGAATTGATATTTCCAAGCCTCTTTTAAGGCTAGGTTCATATAAAAATCACTTCCTAAATTCAAGTTTTTTAACTCCAATAGCTTTATAAGCATCAATTCCTGCAGTTATCTTGCCTAATTTTAAATCAATTTGCTCTATTAAGCTATTTTGTAAAGCTCTTTCGCTATCTAAGAATTCTAAAAAGCTGATTTCTCCTTCATTAAATTTAAGCTTATTAAACTCATAAATTTCTTCTTCTAGTTTTACTATTTCATCATAATCTCTTAATTTAACTTCGGCATTATTATATTTTAAAATAGCATCTTCTATTTCTTTTAACGCAGTTTTGACTACTTTTTCATAGCCTAATACTGCATTATCTTGAGCTAAATTTGCTCTAATTACTTGCTCATCAACATCACCTAAATTAAATAAAGGTTGTAACAAACTAGCAGTAATTGAGCCAACAGGGTCAGAAAATACATTATGTGTATCTCCACTCCAACTAACACCAGCACCTATTGTAAAGGTTGGAAAAAAGCTATCCCAAGCAATTTTTGCATTATTATGAGCTATTTTTACATCTAAAATTGCTTTTGCTATATCAGGACGATTTGTCATAACAGAGCTTGGTATAGTAGCTGGCATAACAAAATCTTCTATTAAGTTATTAGCAAATTTAATTGGTTCTTTTTCTTGATTTAATCCATAAACTAAAATATCTAAAGAATTAATATATAAATCTCTTTCTAATTTTAAACTTCTTAATTTAGTTTGATTTAGAGTAAATTGTTCTTTAGTTTGTAAAAGAACTGATTTTGTAATAAAGCCTAATTTATATTGCTCTTCTTTTAATTTTAAAGTTTTTTCATAGCTATTTATAAAGTCTTCTAAAATTTCTATTTTTTTATTAGTTGCTACAACTTGATAATAAAGTTTTGCAATACTAAATCCAATAGTTTGATAAGTATTTTCTACATCAAATTCGCTAATATTAGCACTATAAATAGCGTTATCTTTAGCCTTACCAAATTTATTTAATAAATCTATTTCATAAGATAAATTAAGACCTAAAGAATGTCCGTAAGTTGGCTTTTGGTGTTTAATTAATCTCTCATTTGCATTAATGCCAAGATTAATACTAGGCTCTCTTTTAATCCCAACACTTACTAAATTTGATTCAGCTATTAAAAGATTATTAATAGCCATTTTAACATCTTCATTATTTTCCATAGCAATCTCAATCAAGCGATTAAGATTTGCATCATTACCTAAACTTCTCCAATCTTTAATTTCAAATTTAGTATTATTATCTAAATTATTTGGAGTTTTAAGCTCATAATTATTAACACTAGAGCAAGCAGCTAAAAATAAAGCTGCGATTGCTGATATTAAAAGCTTATTCATTAATTTGCTTTCCTTTCTTTTTAAAAACCTTATCATTTAAACTCTCTAGTAAATATAAAAATAAAGGCACAAATAAAATAGATATACTAGAAGCTATAATAATACCACCAACTAGCCCTGTGCTAAGTGAGTGTCTAGCAGCACTACCTGAACCTTCGCTAAATACTAAAGGTAAAATACCAAAACCAAACGCTAAAGAAGTCATAATAATAGGTCTAAATCTAAGTTTTGCCGCCTTTATAGCTGCATCATAAGTATTTAAGCCGTGTTTATATTTTTCTTCCATAGCAAATTCAACAATTAATATAGCATTTTTTGCACTAAGACCAATTAACAATAATAAACCTATTTGAAAATATATGTCATTTTGCATACCCCTTAAATAAGTTGCTGCTAAACTTCCAAATACTGCAAAAGGAACTGCTGTAATTACTGCAAGTGGCATTAACCATCTTTCATATTGAGCTGCAAGTATTAAAAATACAAATACCATACCTAATGCAAATGCAGTAGAACCACTACCACTAGCATTTACTTCTTCATAAGAACTTCCTGCCCAAGCATAAGAATATTCATCTTTATTCATAGTTTCATTAAATACTTCAACTATAGCATTAATAGCATCTCCACTAGTATATCCTGGAGCTGGCGAAGCTGTAACTTTTGCAGCTGGGAAAAGGTTAAATCTAGTTACTGAAAACGCTGCTACACTTGGCTTAATATCAACAACACTAGCTAAAGATATGCTTTTGCCTTCACTATTTTTAACATAAATGTTTTCAAGACTTGTTCTTTTATTTCTAAATTCTTCATCGCCTCTTACATTTACTTGGAAATTTTTACCTAAAGCAGTAAAATCATTCACATAAACAGAACCAAAAATTAAATTTAAATTTGAATATATATCACTTAAACTAAGCCCTAAAATTTTAGCTTTTTTCTCATCAACACTTACTTTTAACTCAGGATAATCAGTGTTTAAAGTAGTTCTTGCTTGAGTTAATTCAGGTCTTTTTGATGCTGCTGCAAGTAAAGTATCTATATCTTTTTTAATTTCTTCATAACTTTTACCTGATTTATTTTGCACATACATTTCAAATCCGCCTGTCAAAGAAAGCCCCATAATCGGTGGTGGATTTAAGAAAAATGCAAAGCCATCAGGGTCAAGCAGCATATTTTTCATCCAAGTATTAGCTAAATTCTCACTATTTCCATCAATACCTAAATGTTTTCTATCATCATAATCTTTTAATGTAATAAATGAAATTCCAGCACTTGTTGAAAGAGCTGAACTTTCTACATCAAACCCATTTAAAGAAATCATACCTTCAACTGCAGGGTTTTCTTTAACCATATCATAAATTTTATTATTAAAGGCTAGTGTTTTTTCTAAGCTACTCGCTGATTTTAACTGAGATAAAACTAACACAGCACCCTTATCTTCACTAGGAACAAGTGAGCTAGGAATAATTTTTAATAAAGCAAAAATTCCATAAAAGAATACACAAGTAATAATCAAACTTGGAATTACATGCCTTAAAACTTTTGCAACTGCACTACCAAAAATATTAATACTCCAATCAAAAAAGTCATTAAATTTTTTAACTAAATAAAAAGGCTTATCTTCATGGTCTTTTAATAATATACCGCATAATGCAGGAGTTAGCGTTAATGCAACAAAACCTGAAATACAAACAGAAATTACAAGAGTAATTGCAAATTGTCTTTGAATTTGCCCTACAAATCCATCTAAAAATGAAACAGGAATAAATACTGCACTTAATACTAAAACAATAGAAATTACAGGTCCGGTTACTTCATCCATTGCCATTTTAGTAGCTGCTTTTACATCTTTTGTAATACCACTTCTAAACACACGCTCAACATTTTCTACAACGACAATAGCATCATCAACAACAATGCCGATTGCTAAAACTAAAGCAAATAATGTAATAAGATTGATTGTAAAACCAAAAACATAAAGAAAAGCAAAGGTTCCAAGTAAAGAAACCGGCACGGCAATTAATGGAATAATAGTTGCACGAAGGTTTTTTAAGAACATATACATAACTATTAAAACAAGTAAAATAGCTTCAACAAATGTTTGAACAACTTCGCTTATACTATCTTTTACGAAATCGGTAGTATCATAAGGCATATCATAAGCTACACCACTTGGGAAGAATTTACTTAGCTCTTCTAATTTTTCTTTCACAGCTTGAGCTACTGCTATAGCATTTGCACCTGATTTTAAATTAATCATCATAGGAACCATTTTTTTACCATCTTTAAGACCTGCAAATCCGTAATTTTCTGTTCCTAATTCAACCCTTGCTATATCTTTTAAATATAAAATATTTCCATCTGGAAGTGCTTTTATTATAATATTTTCAAATTCTTTAACAGTTGTAAATTTACCTCTAGCACTCATAGTATATACAAATGGGCTCACTTCTTTAAGTGGTAAATCACCAACCGTTCCTGTTGGATATTGTGAATTTTGTTCTCTTATAGCTGCACTTACAATTGCTGGATTTAAGTCATATTTATTTAGCTTTTCTGAATCAAGCCAAATTCTCATAGAATATTCAGTATGCCCTACAACCTCAGCACTACCAATTCCTTCTAGTCTTTTTATTTCTTCAGCCACATTTAAAGTAGCATAATTGCTTAAATAAGTTTCATCACGACTATCGTCAGGAGAATAAAATGTAACAACGGCTAAAATATTTGAGCTAGTTTCATCAACACTAATACCTAATTTTTTAACCTCTTCAGGCATTTTTGCTTGAACACTTTGAACTTTATTATTAACATCAATTAATGCTTTTGATGGGTCTTTTCCAACCTTAAAATAAACATTTAAAAACATCAAACCACTTGAACTTGAGCTTGAAGTTATATAAATCATATCTTCAACACCATTAATTGCGTCTTCAAGAATACTTGCTACATTTTGAGAAAGTGTAGCCGCATCAACACCAGAATAATTAGCAGTTACTCTAATAGTTGGAGATGTAACATTAGGATATTCTTCAATAGGCAAACCTTTCATTCCTAAAATACCAGCAATAGTAATTATGATTGAAACAACTATTGCAAATACTGGTCTATATATAAAAAACTTAGAAAACATTATTGTTCCTTAGTCTGCTCTTTAGGAGCTTGCTTTTGCATCATCGCACCAAATTCTGCCTTAGTTGCTATTTTTGCGCCAGGATAAATCTTTTTATAATTATTTAAAATCAATTCATCATCAACTTTTAAATCACTTGTTTTTGCGTCAATTACGGCAATTTTCTCATCATCAAAAATTGTTTTAACATGAATTTGTTTTGTTATATTTTTGTCTTTAACAAATACATAATATCCATCAATATCTTGTAATAAATTTTCTCTACTAATTACAAAAGAATCATTTTGCATAATATTGCTTAGTTTAAGACTAACAAAGGTTCCTGCACTTAATTCTTGATTAGTATTTTCAAAAACCGCATAAGCTTTAGTGCTTGCTAATTCATTATAATTTGATATAAACTCAACTTTACCTTCATAAGTCTTACCATTTAAAGTAAAATTAGCTTTTGCACTTTTTAAATCATTATTATTTCTTTTAATTTGTTCCATATTTGTATCTGATATAAAAAATGTAGCTTTTAAAGTATTTTGATCTACAATTTTTACTAATTGAGTATTATTTGCATTAGCATAGCTTCCAGCATCAACTAACGAAGCTTGCACATATCCATCAAATGGAGCTTTTACGTTAGTATAATCATAATTTAATTTAGCTATCTTATAAGCGGCATTAGCTTTATCTAAACTAGCTTTTGCACTTTTAAAGGCTGCTTCTTTTGTATCAAATTCTTTTTGACTAACTGCTTTTTTAGCATATAAGTCTTTAGTTCTATTATAATCAGTATTAGCGTTTTCATAGTTTGCTTTAGCAACACCAACATCAGCTAACGCTAAATCCAAACTAGCTTTATATTGCTCATCATCAATCTTATATAAAATTGTTCCTTGTTTTACAAAATCGCCATCTTTAAATAATATTTTTTTAATCTCGCCCGATACTTTTGGCAAAACTACTACATCTTTATTTGCTTCAAGTTTTCCTGCATATTGATAATAAATTTCAGTATTTTCTAAACTTACTTTTTTAATATCTACAATAGAAGGTGGCATTTCTTGTTGCTTTTGTTCATTGTTTTCATTGCATGCTGCAAAAAATAACAAACTAGCAACTACACTTAACCTAACAATTTTTTTCATTCTTTATCCTTAATTTGTTATTTTTAATGTGTAATTATAATTACATTATTTAACATTTTAGTAATCAATACTATGTAAATTAAATATTTTTTATATTAATCATCCTTAAAAATAAAGAATTTATATTATTGATATGTTTTGAAATTTGTTTTTCAGTCAAACTATCAAATTTAGTGTTAGCTAAAACACTAAAGGTTTCATTTGTTAAAATCATTGAAGTATAAATGACTGCTAAATTAATAGAATCTATCTCTTTAAAAATAGCTTTATCAAGTTTACTTTCAAATACCTTTGCAAGATGCTTAGATAAAATAAGTTTATCTGATTTAGCTATAATTTCTTGTAATGTCTTATCATGATAACTTCTAGAAACAACTAAACGTAAAAATTTGACATTATAATCACTGTAAAAATCCGTATAAAAATCTCTTGCAAAACTATCCAAAAATTCAACTAAATTCAAATTTTTTCGTGATTCTACCATATCAACTAATCTTGCAACTCTACCATCTCCACCTATTTTTATAGCTTTTAAGAATAACTGATTTTTATTCTTAAATTTCTTATAAATGGTAGTATATGAACCACCAACTATATCAACAATATCTTTAATATTTGTATTTTCATAGCCCTTTTCTAAAAATAATTCAAGGGCTATTTTTAAAATTAATTCTTCTTTTCCTTCCATTTTTTCTCCTTAGGATATATAAATATTGTATCTTTTATAGTAAATATTTTATTATCATCTAAGGCATAGGCTCTTATGTTAATATGCTTATGATGTTTTTTAACTTTTTTAAACTCACTTTCTAATACAACTACTTTTTTTACTTTTTGACCAGCTTTTATTAAAAACTCTTTATTTGGCCTATCTATTTTAATATCATCATCTAAAACATCTATGTAAAATTTATGGTCTTTATTATCAGTGTTGTGAAATAGCATAGTATAAGCATTATGAACTATTTTATCACCATCATGTAATGTGTAAAGTTCACTTGTTCTATTTATATTTAATAGCATTGTTTCTTTATGTTCTGCTTGATACATAAAAAATAAAAACATTATAAAAATACATGTAGTATAAATAATAGTTTTTGGTCTTAAGTATTTAAATTTCTCTTTATTTTTAATTTCCTTTGTACTAGACCAAGATATTAATGATGGACGATTAAATTTAGATTGGATTTTAGAACAAGCATCAGCACATTCAAGACAATTTATACAATCAAGTTGCATACCTTTTCTAATATCAATATGAGTAGGACAAATTTTAACACAGGCTTCACAGGCTATACATTCTCCACCTATTGGTTTTTTTGTAATTTTTTCTCCATCCTTATAAATAATCCCTCCTCTACCTTCATCATAAATCACAATTTTAGTATCATCATCTACCATAACACTTTGAACCCTAGCATATGGACAAAGATAAGCACAAAATTTTTCCTTTATAAATGTTATATCGTATGTGATAAATAAAGAAAGACAAAATACTATACCTATTAATATTTTATGTTCATTTGGATTTTGAATGTATAAGAAAAAATCTTCAGGTGGAATAAAATACCACATAAAATTACTAGCTGCTACTATACTAACAAAGTAAAAAATAATAATACTTAAAAATTTTGGGATAATTTTATTTCTTTCTTCATTTTGCTTATTTTTTCTATTACCATATAGATTAAAAATTTTAGTTTGTATCAAATCTCTATAAATTACGCGAAAAATAGTCTGCGGACAACCCCAAGCACACCATACACGACCTAATAAATTTGTAATAAAAAATATAAATACAAACATCATAATTAATAAAAAAGGCATCAAATATAATTCATTGGTATTAAAAGATACAAAAAATAAATTCAATTTTTGTTTATCAAAATTTAATAAAAATAAATGATTGCCATTTATCCTAATAAAAGGTATAGCAAATATTAGAATTGTCAAAAATAAATAAAAAATAACTCTTAAATTAAAATATTTTGTAATTTTAGACATAATACTCCTTTTCATGTTTTTATAACTATGATAATACTTTAAAGTAAATTTCACATCTATTTACACTTTTTATATATATTAACGCTTTTAATTTTAAAATGAAAGGAAGTGATTGCCATGCCAGGGATTAAAGTTCATGCTAACGAATCTTTTGACGAGGCTTATCGCAAATTTAAAAAGCAAACTGATCGTAACCTTATAGTAACTGAGGTTAGAGCAAGACGCTATTTTGAGCCTATGACTGAAATTCGCAAAAAGCAAAAAATTTCTGCTAAGAAAAAAATGCTTAAGCGTCTTTATATGCTAAGACACTACGAGTCTAAGCTCTAATTAAAAGGGGTAAATTCCCCTTTTTTTAAAGGTAATATATGAAACTTCTAATTAAAGATGCAGCTAGGTACTTAAATGTAAGCAAAGAAGCTATATATAATCGTATTAGACGTGGAAATTTGCAATCTATAAAAGAAAATAATAAAACTTATGTCATAATAAATGAACTACAAGAAAAAGAATTAAATGATGAATTGTTTCTAAAAGTACAAGATTTATTAAAAGAAAACATAGAACTAAAAAAAGAAATTGAAGAATTAAAAAATAATATAAATTTACCAGTAGTTTTCAAAGCAAAATGGATTTTATTAGATGAATATCTATTAAAATTTAAAGAAAAAAAGAGAGATAAAATTAAAAAATATTTAGTTTCAAGATTATTCAAAAGCAAAAAAATCAAATTAGAAAATAATCAAATTTATATAAGAAACAAAAAATTATCAAAGATTTAGGAGAAAATATGTTTAAGAATTTAAATAATTTAACTTATAAAGCATCTTTAACGGCAATAGTAGCTGGTTCATTATTAAGTGCTTGTGGAGCAGAAGAACAAAAACAAGAACAAGCTAAAGGCTCATTTTTAATAATAGAAGAATATGCTCCTAAACAATACAGAATTAAAGATGAATTTCCAAGTGATGAAACAAGAGTAGTTCTAAAAGAATTAAATGGAAATGAAAGAGTATTAAGCAAGGCTGAGATGGATGAGCTAATAAAAGCTGAAAATGCAAAAATAGAAGCAAATCAAAGCTCATTAACAAATGAAAGTATTAGCTCAAATCATTCATTAGGCGAAGTTTTGCTAAGCTCTGTAGCAGGCGCAATAATTGGCTCTTGGATAGGCAATAAGTTATTTAATAATTCACATTTTAATGCAAACAAAGCTACACATTATCAAAATCCAAGTGCATATCAAAGAAGTGTAAATAGCTTTAAAAGCACACCTAGTGCAGGGGCTTCAAAAAGTAGCGGTTTTTTTAAAAGTTCAAATACTAGTAAAGCAAGTTCTGGTAGTTTCGGTGCATAATGTATATAGAAAAAATTAAATTTAAGAATTTTATAGTTTTAATTAAAGCAAATGATGAATATTTAGTATCTATTGATATAACAAATCTTAACTCCATACAAGAAAAATCAAATCATATAACAAAAATGACAAAAATAGAATTAGAAAAATATTTTAATGGTGAAAAATATGATTTTTCAAAAATTAAATTAAATTTAAACGAACATACAATTTTTAGACAAAATGTATTAAATCAATTAAAAAAAATACCTTATGGAACTACTGTTACTTATAAAGAATTAGCAAATAGTTTAAATTCAAAAGCATTCATGGCAGTTGGAACTGCATTATCAAAAAACCCATATTTAATAATATTGCCTTGCCATAGAGTAATTCGTTCTGATGCTTCTATAGGAAATTTTACTTGTGCAGTTAATGGAATAAAAGAATATTTATTAAATTTAGAAAAAGAATATCTATCTAACAAATATAGGGAATAAACAATTCCCTAATAATCTACTTTGACTTAAAACTAAGTGTGGTAGTAAGCTGTAAAGTATCACCATATCTATCTAAATTATATGGTAATTTAATTCCTGCAGCTATTATTTGTAAGCCATCCTTTGGTTTTGATAAAGTTATAGTAGCTTCACCATTTTCATTTGTAATTACTCCATCAATATCATCATTTTGATCTTCAAAATCTACACCTGATATCGGTTTCCCATCTAGTAAAACTAAAAGTTTTAATTTATCCCCTGCTTTTAATTCTAAAGGATTTACTAATGGAACAATTTCAAATTTTAATCCCAAAGGTCTGCTTGATGCCTCACTCCAAGAAAATATACTTTTACCCATTTTAAAAATCTTTCTAGTTTGTATGACTTCGTTAGCACCATCTTTATCTGTTAATTCACTTCTTTTACTATGATAATGCTTACCATTTTTTGTAAAAGTATAATAACCAAAATCATAACTCAATGTCGCAACAGCAGCGTCACCTTCAATAAATATTGTATTGTTTAAATAATCAAAACCAGCCTTTAAATTTTTACCATCTTTTGACTTTGCACTAATACCAAAAACTCTATCTGATTGATACACTCCCCAGTGATCATCAGCCCAAAATCCTACCTTATATCCACTATCGGTTTTCATTGGAAAAAACTGATGTGCGAAAGCTGAATTTGCTAAAAACATACCTGTAATAAGAAATTTTGAAAGTTTCATTTTTAATCCTTTAAATTTGATATTGATTATTATAAGAGTTAAAAGTTAAAAATTACTTAAATTGATAATTATTTTTATAATTATCAATTTAATTTTACTAATTTTCATTATTAGTTAATTGTAAAAATTCATCATTATTATGTTCTGGTAGCTCTTTTGATGCCTTGGCTCCAAGTTTTTTAAGATTTTCTAAACGATTTTTTATATTTCCCCTACCATACAAATGTATATTAATTTTGTTAAAACTATCAATACTTTGCCTTTTAAGTTTTTCATAATCATCATAAAATAAAGCAAATTTATCATAAAATTTACCAAATTCAATAAAAATATTATTAACATTTTGATTTACTTCATAGTTTTTCCAGCCAAAATAAATCATTTTAAGTCCCATAAAAAGCGTAGTAGGACTTACTAAAAATATCTTTTTAGCTTCGGCTTTTTTAAAAATCTGCGAATCACTTTCTAAGGCTAAATCTAAAATATTTTGATAAGGCACAAATAAAATCACATATTCATTTGCAAAATCAACCGCTAATTCATAATCTTTTTTCGCAAGTTCATTTATCCTAGCGTTTAAATTATTTGCAATTTCATCTTTATAAACTTCTAAATTATCACTACTTGGTAAAGAAAACTTAGAATCAATAATAACGCATTTGTTAGGTTCAAAATACACAATCGCATCTGGTCTTTTTGTATTATTATCACTATCTTTAAAGCTTTCTTGCATAAAAAAATGCTCGTTTTCAACAAGCCCACTAGATAATAAACACTGCTTAAGCATAATCTCTCCAAAATCCCCACGAGCCTTTTTATCACCTTTTAAAATATTAGCAAATTCATCAGCCTTTTTACCCAAATTCTGACTTGTTTCAAACATTATTTTTATATTGTTTTCTATACTTGTATTTTGCTTTAATAAAGCTTTTTCATATTCGCTAATTTGCTCTTTTAAAGGGCTAAAAATCTTATTTAAAAGCTCATTTGAATTATTTAATAATACTTTTGTGTTTTCTTCATAAATTAATTTTGAGCTTTTTTCATTTTGCTCTTTTAAGTTATTTTCTAAGGTTTTTAAAGTATTTTCATATTTTTCTTCTAAAGATTTTAAATTGTTTTCATACAATTTTACTTTTTCGTTTAAAGCTTCGTTTTTAGCATTTTCTAAATGGTATTTAGAAGATAAATTATCTAAAATATCTTTTGTATTTTTTAAGTTTTCGCACTCTTTTTCAAATTGCTCTTTAGTATTTTTAAGCTCTTCATTTAGCCTTGAAAGTTCTGTATTTAAAATTTCATTTTGATTACGCTTGTTTGCTATTTCAGCATTTATAAAATTATTCTCGTTTTTTAATTCTTTATAATCATTTTCAAGATTATTTACTTTTTCACTTAAAGCCGAGTTTTGAATATTTAAATTATTTCTTTCATTTTCAATTTGCACTAAATTATTTTTATAACTATTTAATTCTTGTTTTAAATTCTCACTCAAAACACTCAAATATTCTTTATCTTTAGCAAGAGATAAAAACTCGTTTTTAAGCGAGCTCTCACTCTTAAAAATATTTATATAACGAATATAAAAAATAATGCAAACTATAAAAAATACAATACTAATAATGGCTAAAATTAGCTCATTTGTCATTTTCTAAAACCTGCAATAATCTTTCATAATCAGCCTTTGTATCAATACCAAAAGACTTTGTATTAATCTCGCACATTTTAATTATTTTGCCATTTTCAATAGCTCTTAATTGCTCTAATTTTTCAATATGTTCTAAGCTTGATTTAAGAGTTATAAATTCTTTTAAAGACTTAGCTTTATAAGCGTATATGCCTAAATGATGATTGTATTTTACACCCTTTTTATCTCTATCATAAGGAATTGGTGCTCTTGAAAAATATATAGCATTTTGCTTAGTATCAAGGACTACTTTTACCATATTTTCATCACTTGGAGTATCTTTTATAGTATAGCAACTCGCCATAAAAAATTCATTCTTAAATTCATTGCAAAATTCTTTAAACTTAATTAAATTGCTAAGCTCAAATAAAGGCTCATCTGCTTGAAGATTTATAATTAGCTCATCATCATTAAGACCTAAAATATCAACGCATTCAGCTAATCTTTCAGTCCCACTTTCGTGAGTTTGCTTTGTCAAAATAGCTGTTAAATTATATTCTTTTGCCAATTCTAATACCTTAGAACTATCAGTGGCAATCACAACCCTATCAGCCTTACTAGCATTTAAAGCTGTGTAAATACACATAGGAATGCCTTTGATTGGCACTAAAATCTTTTCACTAAAACGACTTGATTTAAGTCTAGCAGGAATTATAATCATTGTTTTATCCATTCTATTATTGTTTTTTTAATCTCATCTACTTTTATATCTTTTGCATAATAATTAGTTGAATTTAAAGCATTTAAAAGACTATCATTCAGCTTATAATTATACTTTTTAGCCAAATCTTTAATGCCACTTAATTCATCTTTAAATATACCTAAAGCTTTTTGAATACTAGGGGTAAACTTAGTCCATTCAGCAGTAGAACAAATCACATTAAAACTATCATCAAGAGCATTAATCGCTGTTGCTGTGTGTGGGTCTAATAAATAATTTTTATAAGCTTTAATATTTTCTAATGTTTCAGTATCACTGCATTTATAAGCTATAAAATGCTCTTTTAATCTAGCAAGTTCATCTTTAGTGATTTTAAAATATTTATCACTTTCAAGACTTAAATATAATTGTTTAGTTCTACTAGCTCCGAAGAAATAATACATTAAGCGTTCAAGATTTGATGATTTTAAAATATCCATAGCAGGAGAATAAGTGCATTTAAACTCACGATTTCTTAAATCATATTCACCTGTAGTAAAGAAATCATAAAGAATTGTATTTTCATTGCTTACGATTTTGATTTTATCTATATTTGCACCCATTTGCTTAGCATAAAAACAAGCAAGTGCATTACCGAAATTCCCACTAGGAATTATCACATTTATTGGGTTTTTGTATTGAAGACTAAGATAATAATGATATAGCAATTGATAAGTAATTCTTCCGAAATTAAGTGAATTTGCAGCACTTAGATTTAAGCCTTGATTTTTTACAATTTCTTTAAATTCTTTATCGTTTAATAGATTTTTTAATGTGCTTTGAGCATCATCAAAATTACCATCAATTGCTAAAACTAAAGAATTACCATAATCTACATTAGCCATTTGACGCTCTTGAACAGCACTTGTTTTTCCTTTTGGGAAAATACAAACTACTTTTGAGCTTTTGTTTTTACTAAATGCACTAAGAGTTGCTGGGCCTGTATCTCCGCTAGTAGCACAGATAATTAAATGCTTATCATTATCCATAAGTCTTGCAAGTGGTGCTAATGCTAAGTCCTTAAAAGCTCTAGTTTTTCCGTGAAATAATTCACATATATCAGTTTTACTATCAAGTTTTTTGATAACAAAAGGCTCTTTAGTATCAAAATCTAAATATTCATCTAAACTCTTTTCAAAATTACTCAAATCATCACTCAAACTTGAAAAAATCTTTTTAGCAAATTCTTTATAACCCAAACCTTTTAATTCATCTTTATTAAATACTTGCAATTTACTAGGGCAAAACAATCCCCCATCGCTTGAGAGTGGGTTTTTAAGTGCATTTGCAAAATCACTTGTAATGTTTTCATCTCTACTTGAATAAAATATCATTATTTCTCCTTTAAAAATTCTAAATACTTATCTTTTGCTTTAAATTTATAATACACAAACTCAAAACATTCGTAATTATGGTGTTTTTTGATTATTTTATAAACCTTTTTTATATTTTTTGATTTTATTTCTAAACTAAACTCATCATCATTAATAATTTTTCCGTCCCATTTATAAATACTTGTAATTTTAGCAATATGAATACACTTGCTAAGCTCTTTTTTGATTATTTTATTTGCAATTTTTTTAAGCAATTCTAAATCATTGCTGGTTGTCTTTATAAGATACATTAAATTCCTTTAAATAATTAAATATAGCTGTTTTTAACTCATCAAAAATTATTAATTCTTCATCAATTAATATAGTTTCTAAATTAAAATCTTTTATTTTTACATAATCTTTTTTGGTTAGCAAAATATATTTTGCATTGTGCTTTTGCATAAGATTTATTAGCTCTTCTTTATTAAAGCTTGAATGGTCGTTATAAAAATAATAAGCTTTTACTAAATCTTTATATTGCAATAATCTAAAAGGCTTTGCAATAGCTGATATTAAAATCATATCTTCTTTAATGTCTTTAATAAAAGAAGTCCTTTTAAAATGTAAATCTTGATAAGCATTAAAATCTGCAAATTTTTCATAACTTTTAGGAAGTCTATAAGCTCCACTTGGAAGGGTAAAATTATATTTATATTTTATATTTGAATTTAATAAAATATCAAATTTTTTTATATTTGTCTTAGAAAAAGCGTCATCTAAAATAATACATTTTGCACCCAAACTAATAGCCTTTTGAATGCCTTTAATTCTATCTTCACTAACTATTACATTTGCTTTTGTAAATAAAGCGTGTTCTAATGCTTCATCACCTGCGTTTAAATAATCGCTTAGAATTTGATTATGCAATTTTACTACAAGCAAACCTTTGCTTTTGCGTTTATAACCACGAAGAATAATAAAAATATCATCGTTATAAATAGGATAAAGCATATCGCTTAAAGCCTTGCAAAATGGGGTTTTACCATTACCGCCTACGCTGATATTTCCTACGCTAATTATTGGAATTTTAAAATCATTTTTCTTTGTAGATTTAAAGTTTTTACTAGCAATAAAAGAATATATATAAGAAAACGGCAAAAGAATGAAAATTAAAATCTTTTGCCATAAATTAGGATTAAAAAAATATCTATCAATAAAACCCATTAAATCCAACTTGAATCAAGTTCTACTATACTATCACAAACCCTTATCACATCATCATTACTCAAATTCGGATGCATTGGAATTGAAAGAATTTGAGTATAATTTGATAAAGCATTTGGAAAATCTGTTATTTTTAAACCATATTTTTGTTTATAATAAGTTAAAAAATTAATAGGAATATAATGAATTCCTGTATTAATTCCTAACTCTTTTAATTTTTTAGCAAAACTATCTCTATTTTTATCAATCTTTATAATATATCTAGTAAATACATGCTCATCATCAATTAATGGTAGTCTTATATGTTTTAATCTATTTAACTCATCATCATAAATTCTAGCTATTTCTTTTCTTCTTTTTATATAATCTTTATAATGATTAAGTTTTGATAATGCAAGTGCTGCGCAAACTCTTGTAATTTCATATTCATGTCCTATATCTGTAACATCATAAAAATATCCAAGGTTACCATCGTTTCCCCAAGCATTTTGAGTAATTGCATTATTATTTAATAATTTTGCTCGCTTATAAATTTCATCATCATTTATAACTAAAAATCCACCAGCAAATATTGGATCCTTTCCCATTGCATTAAAACCAAAAGATGATATTAATTCATTTTTACCTACAAGTTCATTCTTATAAGTCATACCAAGTGCAAATCCACAATCATTTATAACCTCAACATTATATCTTTTACATAATAATTTTATTTCATCTAATTTAGCTGATTTTCCAGCTATGTGATTTACAACTATTGCTCTTAATTTTTTATGATTATGTTTTATTAAAGCTTTTTCTAAATACGATAAGTCTATATTAAAACTATCTAATTCAATATCTAAAAATATAGGTTCAGCATCAAAAAATCTTATACTTTGTGCTATATTAGGAAATGAGTTAACCGAACATAAAACTTTATCCCCTCTTTTTAAATCTAAAGCACATAATGCTAAATGATGTGCTGCTGTATGATTATTAGTTAAAACTATATGTGAGCCACTATATAATTCTTTTAATTTATTTTCTAAATTTTGTATAATATTTTCATCGTTATTTAAAGACTTTATTAAAAAATCCTTATCATATTCTGTAATACTATTTGAAAAACAAGAGATTTCTTTCATATTTTCTACCTTTTAAATATTTTTATATTTTTTCTTTTAAATTCATTACGCCCAATCCTATTTAACAAACTTTCGTAACGTTTATCAACTACTTTATTATTCTCATAATCTTTTAAAAATTTATCAATTTCATAATAACTAAAACCTAAATCTTCTTCATCACTTTGACCTTCATAAAAGTCAGCACTAGGCTTTTTATCTATAATATTTTGTGGTAATTGCAAAAATTTAGCAAATTCAAATAACTCACTTTTGTAAAAATCAGCTAAAATATTAAATCCACAAGCTAAATCACCCCAAATAGTGCCATAGCCAAGCATTAGTTCACTTTTATTAGTAGTCCCTGCTACTAATAAATTATATTTAGCTGAATAATCATATAATAAAGTCATTCTAATTCTAGCGGCAAAATTGCCTGTTAAAATTTTATTTGTACTTTCACTAGTTTTAATAAATTCATCTAATATTGATTGTATATTAATAACTTTATACATTAAGGAATATTTTTTTGCTAATAAAATAGCATCATCTAAATTTTGTTTATTTGAAGAATTAGTAGGCATTATAAGACAATGTGGCTTTTTTTCGCACTCGCTTAATATTCTTAATACAATAGCACTATCAAGCCCACCACTAAGCCCTAAAACAGCACCATTAAAATTTGTCAATACCTGATTGCTAAAATAAACCATTCTATTTTTTAATACTAAAGCATTATCTAAATCAACCATTTAAACCCCATTCATAACCATTCATTTTATTAAAATTAAATTAATCATTATCATTTGTAACTTTTAAAAAATTATCTTCAATTAACCTATTAATAACTGAGGCAGCTGTAGGTAATGCAGTTCTTGCTGCATAATAAGAATTGTTATCTACACTAGGTGCTATTACTAAAACACCAAAAGTATATTTATTATCATACTTGTCATTAACAAACCCAAAAAAATTAGAATTATATTCTTTCTTATATCCACCATTTGAACTAATCCTAGCTGTTCCTGTTTTACCACCAACTATTACGCCATCAGGCCAAAATTTTACCAAAGATTTTTGATTAGCTGTTTTTATCAATATTCTTTTCATTTGATTAGCAATCTCAAGTGGTAAAATTTCATTAACAACTGGTTGTTTAAAATATCCTATTTCATTTTTAAATTGATAATGACTTGCTATTCTAGGACTTACCCACTGACCACGATTATTAAATACATTGTAAGCTGCTAAAAGTTGAATAAAAGTAGTTCTAAAACCATATCCATAAGCCATAGTATTTTTTTCTACTTCATAAATTCTAACATTGTCCTTCAAATAACCGAACTTCTCGTATGGCAAATCAATACCAGTAGCCTTGCCTATATTAAAATCCTTATAACCTTGAATTAATTCCTTTGCACTTTCTTTATTTGAAATTTCAACCATACCTATATTAGACGAATGAACTATAATATCCTCAGCTATCATCCCATCCATTGGATGAGTATCCTTTATATAAAATTTATCTAACTTTAATACCCCTTTATGAGTATTTATCCATTGAAATGGTGTTATTTTTTGTAATTTTAAAAGATTAGCAAATGCAATTGGTTTTATAACAGAACCTGGCTCATACTCATATTCAACAGCATCAGTATTTAAAAATGATAAATCTTTTTTTCTATTATGTGGATCATATCTTTTTGATGTAGCTAATGCTAATACTTTTCCAGTTTTACTATCTAAAACACCTATTATTACTTGTTTTGCCTTATAAACATTGCTAGCATCGGTTGCTATATTTTCTAAACCTTTTTGAAGTTTTAAATTTATATTTAAATGCAAATTACAACCATCTACTTGATTGCTTACAAAACTATTTGAATTTATAATAATATTTCCACCTATATCTTTATAGCCTTCAATTTTATAATCACTTTGCGATGTTAAACACTTATCATAATATTTCTCTAAACCTTTTTCAGGTAAATTTTCATATACCTTATCTTTACTATTAACAACACTTCTTAAATAACCTAATACAGGCGTTAAAATATCTCCTTTTGAAAATACCCTAACATCACCATGCTCTATTATATCAAGCCCTCTAATTTCAGCCTTGCCAGATGAATTTATAAAATTTTTAAAAAAGCCAGAGTAATAAAGCTTTCTTGACAACTCTCTTAAATAACTTGCTGCTTTTTGGTCAATATTTTGACTTAATTTAAATATATACGGTTTTTGATTTTTTATTGCTTCATTTAATTTTTGTTTTATATTATTAATTTCTTTATCACTTAAAAAAGCATAAATTTGGAATAATTTTAAAAAATAATCTAATCTATCTTTATCTATACTTCTAATGTCAATCTCAGCTCTATAAATTTTTCTACTTGTTACCAATGTATACCCATCAGCACTTATTATATCACCTCTTAAAGCATTTATTCTTTTACCTTTTAATCCACTAATTCTTTCAACTTTAGCTACATATTCATCATTTTTTGCGTGTGTCTTATAAAAAGCAAAACCATAAATACAAGCAGACAACAAAATCACTACTAACATTAAAATTCCGAATAATGACCCAGTTTTCATACTTATGTTTCCCTAACTATATAATTAAAATTTTAGATTTTTTTATAGAATAATATAATTAAAAATATTATTCTAAAAATATTAATAAATTCCACTCATATTAACCTAAATTCTATTAAACTAGCTATTTATTTTCAAATTTTATGAAAGGATAAGTATGGCTAGTAGAAGAAGCTTTATGGGCTTTACATTAGGCGCTGCTGCGGCTGTTGGTGGTGTTTTTACACTAGTGGGTATGAAAAAAACTTGGGATCCACTTCCTAGTGTAAAAGCAGCAGGTTTTACAACCGTTGATTTATCGCCTTTAGCTGATGGAGAGCTAAGAACTGTTGAATGGAGAAAAAAACCAATATTCATTCTAAAAAAATCAAGTGATATGGAACAAAGCAATACAGATATAATAGCAGGAGATGCAAGATATACGGTAGTAATTGGACTATGCACTCATTTAGGTTGTATTCCAGCATATCATTCAGCTGATAAAGAATTTGTTTGTGCCTGTCATGGTGGAAAATTTAATGTAAGCGGAAAAAATATGTCAGGACCACCTCCTAAACCACTTGAAATTCCACCTTTTTCAATTGATGGAACTAAATTAGTTTTAGGAGAAGTTGGCAAAGAGTATGAAGAAATTATGAAAAATGTAGGAAAGGCTTAATCATGGCACATTTTGAAAAATCAAATGGAATTGTTGATTGGCTAGATCAAAGACTTGCTATCAAAAAATTTATGCAAGTTATGATGACACAATACTGGATTCCTAAGAAAATTAACTTTTTATGGGCAATGGGAGTAATTTTACTTACTATGTTTGCAATACTATTTATTACAGGACTTTTACTTGTAATGTATTATAAACCTGATGTTGCACTTGCTTTTGATAGTGTAAATAAAACTATTATGCAAGAAGTTGAATATGGTTGGCTATGGAGACATATGCACGGGGTTGCTGCGTCGGTAGTATTTTTAGTAATGTATATACACTTATTAACAGGTATTTATTATGGCTCTTATAAAAAAGGTCGTGAAATCATTTGGATAAGCGGTATGGTATTATTCGTATTATTCTCTGCTGAAGCATTTAGTGGTTATATGCTACCTTGGGGACAAATGAGCTATTGGGCTGCTATGGTTATTACTAATCTTTTTGGTGGTATTCCTTTCATAGGACCTGAATTAGTTGAATGGATTAGAGGTGATTACGCTGTTGGAGATGCTACATTAAATAGATTTTTTATGCTACATGTTTGCTTATTACCAATAGTTGTTATTGCATTTGTTGCAATTCACTTTTATGCTTTAAGATTTCCACATGTAAATAACGAAATTGCTGAAGAAATTGATTTTGATTTAGAAGCTGAAAAATATTTAGCTGGCAAGAAAAAAGAAGCGAAAGTTATATCATTTTGGCCTGATTTCTTATGTAAAGATATTTTTTATGTTTGCTTATTTATGATTTTCTATTTTTATCTAGTATGCTTTCACTATGATTTTGCTATGGATCCAATTAACTTTGAACCAGCAAATGCACTTAAAACTCCACCACATATTTATCCTGAATGGTATTTCTTATGGAGTTATGAAATCTTAAGAGGATTTTCTTATGAAGTTGGTCTTGCTTGCTTTGGTATAGCTCAAGTAATTTTCTTTGTATTACCATTCCTAGACCGCTCAAATGTAGTAGCGCCTGCACATAAGCGTGGAGCATTTTTTGTATGGTTTTGGCTATTAGTAATTGATATGATTGTTCTTACTATTTATGGTAAATTACCTCCTGTTGGAATTAATAATACAATAGCAACTATTGCTTCTGTTACATTTTTAGCATTATTAATAGTAGTTTTACCAGTAATTACTCTTATGGAAAGAAAGGCTAAGTAATGAAAGAGTTAAAAATATTTGCAATATTAGTTATATTCACAGGTATTGTTTATTGGGGAGTTGAGCCTTACGCTCATTCACAAATGCACGAACATACTAGCGAAGTTAATTTTGATTTTAAAGCAGGCGATATAGCTCAAGCTGAAGTTGAATTAAAAAAAGCTAATGAAAGTGGTAAAAAAGATGATATTGATTTTGCTACAAAAAAATTAGAAGATACTAAAAAACTTTGGGCTAATGTTGATAAAATAGCTAGTTTAAAAACTGATGTTGAAGCTGGAAAAGCTGATTTTGAAGCTAATTGTGCTAGCTGTCATAGAGTTGAATTTGATGAATTAGTAGCTGCTGATGATGGAATTAGCGCTCAAGGTATTATTTATCCTGATTTAAGTACAGCAGGAGCTATTTATGATAGTAAATTCTTAATGGCAATTTCTCTTAATCCTGCACTTGCTATGAAAAATAACAAAAAATATAATGATGAAAATCCACATCCTATGATGACAGCATTTTTAGAAGATGATGGCAGTATAAGTGATGAAAATGCTCAATCAGTTGCTAATATAGTAGGATATTTAAATAGTATCGGAAAAGCTGCTCTTGAAGCAAAAAAAACAAAAATTGCTAATGAAATAAATGCAAGTAAATTAAGCGATAGCGAAAAAGTTGCAAAAATTAATTTTGAGAACAAAAAAGTTATCTTTGAAGAAGCTTGCGGAAGATGTCATGATGTTAAATACGATGGTTTTATTGCTAAAGTAAATGGCGGAGATTTAAAAGATTATATGGGTTCAACGCCACCTGATTTATCAATAATAATTCGTGCTAAAGGAGATGAGTATTTACATAAATTTATAAACGATACTCAAAAACAACTTCCAGGAACTGCAATGCCTAGAGTTGGACTTAACGAACAAGCTCAAGATGATGTTGTTGCTTATTTAACTAGCGTTGGAGATAGTAAAAAAGCTGAACGCGAAGATTTAGGATACAAAATAATGGCTTATTTTGCATTATTAGCAATATTAGCTTATGCTTGGAAAAACGCAATCTGGAAAGAACTACATTAAAAAAATTAAGCTAGGTTTTCCTAGCTTAATTTCACTATAACTACTCATATTCATAAAAAACACATTAAAAGTATTAAAAATATTTAATTATCCATTTTAAATTCTAAGAATTTAAAAATCATATTTTAACTTTTAAACACATTTATAAACCAAGAAATATTCTTAAATAATGCTATGATATTAAAAATAAAGGAGAGTTATGTTTAAAATATTAGCTATTTTACTAATTACAAATATTTATTCATATCAAATAAATAAGTTAAAAATAGAGCTAGATAGTATTTATAAAAGCTTTGCATATATTACAAAAGAGATAAAACAAGACCAAAATGAGTTTATAAAAATCATTAGTAATTGCAAAGATGATAATAATTGTATTATAAGTTCTTATAAAGCTAGAATAAAAGAGCTTAGCACTAGTCTTGAAAACTCAAAAACCTATCCTAAAGAACTAATAGAACATATAAAAATAATTCAAGAAAACTCAATAGAATGCAATAAAGATAACTATATGCGATATGAGCATGGACGATTTATTGATGAGCCAGAAAAATGTAGAAAATTACTAAAACTCAATAATTTTTGGCAAGATTTTTTTAGATATAAGGATATAAAAATAAAGCCAAAAATTGTAGATGCTAAGCCTTACGCAAGCCAAGAAGTAAAAGATACTCTTAAATACTGCTGGGATTTAGGGCTTGATAGAAAAGTTTATAAAGATATAGGGCGTGATAATATCTATGGTGTTGATAATGATGTGAGTTATTCTTTTTATGAAGTTGATAAAAATAATGAGCTTTATATTATAAGTAAAATTAAAGGTAAAAAATACATAGAAAAACATAAAAGTATAACTATAAGTGATGTAGTTTTAGATGATAAAAATTACTTAGCTTTATCAGGTGAAATTGGAAATATATTATTTATAGAAAAAGATTTTTGCAATCATCCTATGAAGAATAAAAATCTATTAGAACTTTTAAAAAATTCTAATAAAATGAAAATGTCAAATAAATATTACGAAGAAGCAAAAGAAACTTTTATTATAGAGTATAAGGGTAGTGATTATATTTTAAATTATCATAAATTTAATAATTTAAATCATATTAGATATGACAGTTATTATAATATAACTTTTATTGATATTTTAGATATGGTATCTAATGTAATTTATCAACCATATTCAGAAAAAACTCTTAATAGATGTAATAAATTTAAAATTTTTGGTTGTGAAACAAATCTAAAAAAGGAGAAAAAATGAGTTGAAATAATCTGTATTAAAATTTTACAAATATTCAACTTATAAAACTCCTAATAAAGGCAAATGTTAAACAATAAAAAATATTTAATTATCCATTTTAAATTCTAAGAATTTAAAAATTATATTTCAACCTTTAAACACACTTACAAACCAAGAAATATTCTTAAATAATGTTATGATATGAAAAAAATAAAGGAGTTTAAATGTTTAAAAAACTTGGATTATCACTTATGTTAGTTTCATTATTAAATGCTGGATTATTTGATATATTTCATAAAGATAAAATACCAAAAACTCCTATATATACTTTATTTGACTTAAGCAAAAAAGGCACTAAATTTGAAATAATCTTTAAGCCACAAAGAAAAGATATAGGAGAGCATTTAGGACTTTATGCTTTTTATCCTTTGCGTTTTGAATATGGTAAAGTAGGTAAGAATTTTTACTCAGTTCATTTATACGATGAAAAAATAGAAAATGATATAATATATAATCCTTATTATCCACTTGCACTTGATATTAAAATATATGAGCTTACTAAAGATGGTAATGAGATATTAGTATTTGATAAAGTCGCTACACCAAATGAAAACACAGATGTAAGTGGTAGAATAAGTATAAATATTAAAAATGAAAAGGTTCATGTAGCAATAAGATATCTTGGATTTTATTTTATACCTGAAAATAAAACATATAAAGCAGTCATTACAAATCTAATAGATGATGATAATATAAGGGGTGATTTTACAAAAATCGCAATTACAGTTTATAGAAGAAAAGTTTAATAAGGAGAAAATTTGAGTGAATATTTAACTTCTAGTAATTTTACGCCTTTATTTTCTTTAAAAGATAAAAACGCTTATATTACTAGCTTAGTTCATTCTAGCGCTTTGTTTATTTGTTTTTGTGTTTTTATGTATATTGGAAATTTTTCTATGAAAGTTTCTAGTATTAATTTATTTATTATTGCTGCATATTTTGATGAGCGATATTTACATTATAAGTTTAAAAAGCCTAATATTATATATTTTCATAAGGATTTTATTTATTTTATTAATCATAGTTGTAGGCAAAGAGATGAGCTTAATGAAGAAGAAAAAACAATATATTTAAAAAATGCTAAAATCTATAAAACCTGCCTTAATATTCAAAGCAAACAACAATTATATAAATTAAATAATTTTTTGAGTATATTTTATATTTTTATGAGTGTTTGTAATTTTATACTTTTAGTATTTTTTAAAAATATTTATAAAATTTTTACTTTAAATAATCAAAGATTTTATGATACTTTACTAATAGAAGATGATGAGAATATTATTTGTATTTATACGGATAAATCTAATTATTCGCTTTTGTATGAATATTTTTTAAATAATTTTAATATTGATATAACAAAGCTTGATGTTAAAATCAAGCCCTTTTTCTTTCATTCGCACTTAGTTTATAAATACACTTAAAATAAGCAAATTAATCACAATAGCTTTTATATTAATTAGAATTTGATTTGTTTAATTTATAAAAATTAATATCATTTATTTTCACACATTTTATTATATTTTTATCTACTAATTCATCTAACATTTTTATATCTTTTTCATCAATTTCTTGTGAGCTTAATGGTCTTAAACTAATAGTTTTAAGCAAATCATCATATTTATTTATGTTAGTATTTCTACTCATAATATTAACTTTTATATTAGTTATTAAACTAGCCAATTTGCTTAATTTCTCAAAACTTGCAGCCTTTACATTATAATCACTCGGTCTATCAATAGTTCCTAAATCAAGTCTAGTTGCTTTAATATCCTTTAAAATATCATTTAAAGCAATAAAATCCTTTTCATTATCATTAATACCATCTAAAACCAAGCATTCTAAAATCAACTCACCTTTATAAATTTGACTAAATTCTTTTATACCTTGAACTATTTTATTTATATCTATATTCGTTCTATCAATTTTGCGAAATACTTTAGGATTTACACTATCAATGCTTAGTTTAACGCTATCAAGATTTAATAATGCCTTTTGAATATTTTTATCAAAAATTGTGCTTGCATTACTCAAAATTAATGATTTTGCATTCTTTTTAACTTCATTTATTTTTATAATCAATTCATCTAAATATGGATATAAAGTAGGTTCACCATTTGCACTAATGCTTATATAATCGCAATCTTTATGTATTTTCAAAGCTTCTTTTAGCTCATTTATTATATATTCAACACTTAAATTTGATTTATTTTCATATTTTAATTTAGCTTTTCCAAGCTCACAATATAAACAATCAAAATTACAGCATTTCTCATTAGGACTTAAATCTATACCCAAAGATTTTTTAAATCTTCTTGAATTAACTGGGCCAAAAATTACTTTCATAAAAATACCTTTAGATAATATTGAATTTACAACAAATAAAACTGATTAATTAGATAAAATAATAAAAAATAAACAAGAGTATTAAATTTATAAGAACACATTAAAAAATTAAATTATCTCTTGATTAAAATATAAAGCTTTTTTAATGTATTTTTTAGATATTTTTTAACCATATCCCTTTTACTTGTTTTTATATGAGTAAATATTAAATTTAATTCTATTCTTTCCTTTTCGGTAATCACTTTTAATCCTTTAATTGTTTTCTTATACGAGACATTAAAAATAATAACTCATCATCATCTAATTCACAAAGCATTGTAAATACAGCTTTTACTGCTTGTGGTTTAGAATTACCTAAACGCCAGTCTTGATAAGTTCGCATAGGTAATCCTAAACGCTGCGACATTGCTTGCAAAGAAATTTTCTTACCATTTTCTTTACTCTCTATCGCATTATGTAATAAATTAAATATATCGTTCGTCTCAATCATTTTTAAATTATACGATTTTAAAAATTAAACTTCGCTAAAACGGAGTTTATATTTGTAAAAAAATATAAAAAATACAAAATATCCTTAAATTAATACATTAAAAAATAAAATATATACGAAATAATGTATAAAATATATGATTAAATAATTTTACTAAATTAAGTTGAGTGTATTAGACTAAATAGTTACTTGATAGTTAACAACTCAAGTGATATAATTCGTTTATCAATTTTAAGGTATGAGTGATAATGAGTAAAAAAACTGATTTTATACTAGAGCAAATGATTAAAGCTTATTTAAGCGAGCAAAATCCAATTGGCTCTATGTTATTGCAAGATAGTTTGAATGTTCCTGCAAGCACTATAAGAGTTTATTTTAAACAACTTGATAGTGATGGTTATATTTCAAAACTTCACGCAAGCGGTGGAAGAATTCCTACTCAAAAAGCTATGAAATATTATTGGAAGCAATTTTTTAATTATGAATTAAATTCTAAATTAGAATTAAACTCAACTTTAAATTTATTAAGAGTTGCTAACGAGAATGATTTGTTTTTCCTTATTGTTGATAACAAAAAAATATTTTTAAATGATATTTTAAACATTGAAAATAGATTTATTATTTTAGATTTTATAGAAAATAGGGTTTTGATTGATTTTAACGATGAATTAAATATACTTTTTAATCAGTTAAAAGGATACGAGATAAATGATATTAAGACGATTTTATATAGATTAAATTTAATAAATACTTTAAGTGATATTGAAAATTCTTTTAAAAATAAAATTAAATTTATATGTGGAGAAAAAATTTTTGCAAATATTGTAAAACTTTCTTCATTTAGTTCTATTATGAATTTAAAGTTACTTGATTATTTTACTAATAACTTGATTTATGATGAGCTATTTTTACCTGATTTTATGGGAGTTAAATTAGATTGTAATTATATGCAAAATAAAAGCTCTTTAATAATTGCAGGTAGTATTTTTACAGACTATGAAAATGTTTTAAATCAATTAAGGGAGGCGATATGAGCGAAAAAGCCACGCAAGAAGAAAATGTAGTAAATAACGAAGAAGTTTGCGAATGCAATGAAAATTGTGAATGCGAACAAAATGAGTTAAGTAATGAAGAAATTGCTTTAAGAGCAGAGCTTGATAAGGCAAATGAAGAATTTGCAAAATTAAAAGACGCTTATCTTAGAGCTAATGCAGATTTTGAAAATTATAAAAAACGCTTAGAAAAAGATAAGCAAAGTGCTGTTTTATATGCACAAGAAGGATTGCTTAAGGATTTAATACCTGTTTTAGACGCATTAGAAAATGCTAGTAATTTTGAAGCAGATGATGAGTTTTCAAAACAACTTAAACAAGGTATTGATAATACTTTAAGTTTATTTAAAAATATCCTAGCAAAACACGGAATTAAAGAAATCGTAGCTAATGAAGGTGATGAATTTGACCCTAGTTATCACGAAGCTATGATGCATGTTGAAGCAGAGCTTGAACCAAATTGTGTTGCAGCTATGTTTCAAAAGGGTTATATGATAAATGACAGAATAATTAGAGCTTGCAAAGTAAGCGTATCAAAATAAAAGGAGAAAATTATGGGAAAAGCAATAGGTATAGATTTAGGAACAACAAATTCATGTGTAGCAATTTATGAGCGTGGAGAAAAAAAAGTAATTCCAAATAAAGAAGGAAAAAACACAACTCCTTCAATAGTAGCATTTACAGATAAAGGCGAAGTTTTAGTAGGTGATAGTGCAAAACGCCAAGCAGTAGCAAACCCAGAAAAAACAATTTATTCAATTAAAAGAATTATGGGTCTTATGATGAATGAAGACAATGCTAAAGAAGCGGCAAAACATTTACCTTATAAAATAGTAGATAGAAATGGTGCTTGTGCGATAGAAATTGCAGGTAAAACTTACACTCCACAAGAAATTTCTTCAAAAGTTTTAATGAAACTTAAAGAAGATGCTGAAAGCTATTTAGGAACATCTGTAACTGATGCAGTAATTACCGTTCCAGCATACTTTAACGATGCACAAAGAAAAGCTACTAAAGAAGCAGGTCAAATCGCAGGATTAAATGTATTAAGAATTATAAACGAACCAACCGCAGCAGCTCTAGCTTATGGTCTTGATAAAGTAAGTGCTGAAAAAATTGCAGTATATGACCTAGGTGGTGGGACATTTGACGTTACAATCTTAGAAACTGGTGATGGTGTTGTAGAAGTTTTAGCAACTGGTGGTAATGCGTTTTTAGGTGGAGATGATTTTGATAATAAATTAATTGATTTCTTAGCAACTGAGTTTAAAAATGAGCAAGGAATTGATTTAAGAAATGACAAAATGGCGTTACAAAGATTAAAAGAAGCAGCAGAAAACGCTAAAAAAGAGCTTTCAAGCACAAATCAAACTGAAGTGAATTTACCATTCATTACAGCTGATGCAACAGGTCCAAAACACCTTGTAAAAACAATCACAAAAGCTCAATTTGAAGGAATGATTGACTCACTTGTGGCTGAAACTATCACAAAAATCAATGAAGTTATAAGTGAAGCAGGAATTAGCAAAAACGAGATTAAAGAAGTAGTAATGGTTGGAGGTTCAACTCGTGTGCCTTTAGTTCAAGAAGAAGTTAAAAAAGTATTTGGAAAAGAACTAAATAAAAGCGTAAATCCTGATGAAGTTGTTGCAATGGGTGCTGCTACTCAAGCAGGAATTATTCAAGGTGATGTAAAAGATGTGCTTTTACTTGATGTTACTCCACTTAGTCTTGGAATTGAAACTTTAGGCGGAGTTATGAGTAAAATCATAGAAAAAGGTGCAACAATTCCTACTAAAAAAAGCCAAACATTCTCAACTGCAGAAGATAATCAAAGTGCAGTTACTATTAATGTTTTACAAGGTGAGCGTGAGTTTAGCCGTGATAATAAATCTCTTGGTAATTTTAATCTTGAAGGTATCCCAGCAGCTCCAAGAGGTGTGCCGCAAATTGAAGTTACATTTGATATTGACGCAAATGGTATTTTAACGGTAAGTGCATTAGATAAAGCAAGTGGTAAAGCTCAAAATATTACAATCACAGGTTCAAGCGGATTAAGTGATGAAGAGATTAAAAATATGATAAACGAAGCTGAGAAAAACAAAGAAGCTGATAAATTAAGAAGAGAAATAGTAGATGCGAAAAATCAAGCTCAAAGCCTAGTTCATCAAGTTCAAAAAAGCCTAAATGATTTAGGAGATAAAGTAGAACCTGCGATTAAACAAGAGATTGAAGGTGCAATAAATGAGCTAAATGATGTAGCAAATAACGAAAATGCAACAAAAGCTCAAATAGATGAGAAAATGAAAAAACTAAGCGACGCAAGTCATAAATTAGCTGAAAATCTTTACAAAAAAGATGATAGTAAAGACGCTAAAAAAAGCGAAAAAGATGATGCAGTAGATGCAGAAGTAGAATAATAATTTATAAAAACTAGTCTTACAAGGATTTATCCTTAATTTTAGGAATTTCAATTTGAAATTCCTAATTTAAATTACTTACTTATTTACAAACAAATAATAATTTTAATTATTTTAAGTATTATGGTTA
This sequence comes from Campylobacter sp. MG1, assembly GCF_026616895.1. Lineage (NCBI taxonomy): Bacteria > Pseudomonadati > Campylobacterota > Epsilonproteobacteria > Campylobacterales > Campylobacteraceae > Campylobacter > Campylobacter sp. MG1. The sequence continues at coordinate 117,280 of NZ_JANYME010000004.1, read as the reverse complement.
TAATCAATTTTTATTTTTTATTAATAAAATAGCTTGTAAATATTATTAATATTTGAATTAAAAAATTAAATAATAATAATTTAAAATAACTTGCTAATATTTTAGTAATATTCTAAAGATAAAAAAGTAAAACTTTCAAAATTGTTATAACAAAGAAAAGCCATAAAAATAAGATAAAAATTACGCTAAATATTCGCAATAATTAACTAATGAATAAAATAAGATTAAATAAAGATATTTTATAGAAAGAAATTTTATGTGATATTTACAATAAGAAAAAAGTAAATCGTAATAAAAATCTATAAATTATCATAAAGACAAAACAATTAACTCATTAATTTAAAATATCTTTATGTTTTAAATTATTATTTTTATAAAAAACATTTTTGTATTATTTATAAATTAATTATATAAATTTAAAACTAAAAAATCTATTCTATAAATAATTATAAAATACACATATTTATTTTTTTGATAATATTAAAACACCAGCTAATATAAAAAAACAAGCACATAATTTTATAACTGTAACACTTTCTCCTAAAATAATTACTCCACCTATAACACCAGTTAATGGTTCAAATGTAGTAATAATTGCAGCCATATTTGCACCTATATACTTAATACCTACTTGTAAAAATGATAAAGCTATAACATTACATAATAATGCAAAAAGCAACGATAGTATCCAAGCTTTAGGAGTTAAATTATAAAAAGTAAGCTCATTAACAACACTACCATAGATAAAAATAGATAAACCAGAAAATACACTTACATAAAAAGAAATTTTAAATGGATTTTCACTTTTTAAACCACACTTATCCATATAAATTATATAAAAAGCATAAGTAATACCTGAAGCTAAAGCAATAATTAAGCCCTTTAAAATACCACTAGAAATTTGTGATAAACCACCTATTGCACTTACAAAAAAACACCCTACTCCAACCATTGCTAAAAACAAAGCTAAAATATTTTTACTATTAATTTTTTCTTTATAAAAAATAACCATACCTAAAAATACAAATAATGGATATGTAAAATGCAAAGGCATTACTATACCAACATCTACATAAAATAATGCGACATTTAACATAAGTGCTGTCAAAGCATTACCTAAAATACCTAAAAGTACTAATGAAAATAATTGATTTTTGTTTATTTTAAAACTAACTTTTAATGCAAACATCATTACTAACAAAAAAGGTAAAGCAAAAAAATTGCGTAAAAAAGTTAATATTATAGGGTTACTACCACCATCATTAAATGTTAATGGTGCTATACTAAAAGCTAAACCAAAACTAATGCCAGACAGGGCACATAAAATAATACCTTTCAAATTAATTCCTAAATTTCACACTTAAACATATTTGTTTTTTCATAAGTTACATTATCAATAAAAACTGAAGTTCCATTATTAAAATTATGCGTTTTTTTATTGACTTTAACACCACTACAATCCAAAATTTCATCATTCATATAAGCATTTAATATTTTTTGTTTTAAAATCCCCTCAGAATTATCAAATGCTGTATAAATAAAAGCAACTAATGAACTAATAATTATAAAAGACATTACAAAAATATATAATTTAGAACCTAACTTTTCCTTATAATAAATGCAAACACCAATTAATGCAAAAAACAATATTAAAAATATTGCAAATCTAATCATTTTAAGCCCCTTAATTTATAGGTCAAATCACCTGCGTTAAATCCAACCACTACGCCTTTATCTAAAGTAATTTCTCCTAAATTACTAAATAATTTTAAAGAATTATTAACTCTTTTTATATCGTCTATGAAACAAGCATTAGGAAAATGCTTAGCTAAATCAATTTTAATTTCATCTTCATTAGCACTATAAACAGGCAAAATAAATAGCTTTGAAAAACCTTCAAAACAAGTTTTAAAACCTTCTAAATTATCAAGCAATCTTGTGTATTTATGCGGTTGCCAAATCGCTATAGTATCATCTAAATTTAGTGCTTTTGCATAAGAAAATATGCCTTTTTTAGTCTCTCTTACTTCGGTTGGATGATGAGCGTAATCATCAATTATTACAAAATCCTTACTAGCATATAAAACATCAAAACGCTTTTTAATACCACAAAAATCTTTTAAATTTTGCTTAATCTCACTTAGGCTTAGTCCAACACACCTAGCAGCAAGTATTGCTAAAGCAGTATCAATAGCTATACATTCGCTATGACCTTGCACGCTAAAGCGACCAAAATCTCTTAAATCAAAAGATATAAAAGGCAAATAATCCTTAACTTCAAATTCTAAGTTTTTAATATCTTCGCTAGGCACTAGCCTTTCACAATCTAAATCAATTGTAGCTAAAAACTCATCTTCAGCATTAATTACTCTAATTTTGCTTTGTTTTAAAAAGTCTGTATAAGCTTTATAAAAAGCGTTTAAATCGTGATTATAATGCTCTAAATGTTCAGGTTCAGCATTAGTTACTATACTTAAAGCAGGATTTAAATTCAAAAACGAACTATCACTCTCATCAGCTTCAAAAACTAATTTTTCACTAGTTTTATACACCATATTTTTACCAGCTCTTTTATCCACTGCACCGATTATAAAAGAGCTTTGCAAAATATTTGCTAGGATACTACTTGTAGTGCTTTTGCCGTGTGCACCTGCAACTGCAAAAAGCATTTTGTTTTCTAAAATAAGTGGCAAGGCTTCTTTTCTTGATAGAACTCTTATACCTAGTTCTTTTGCTTTTTTTATTTCAGGATTGTTTTCACGAATTACTGCTGAATGCACTACTAAATCAATATCATTGCTTAAATTTGATGCACTATGACCTATAAAAACCGCAATTCCTTCTGCTCTTAATTCTTTTACTAATTCACTCTCATAAACATCGCTTCCTAAAACACTAATTCCACGCTCATTTAAAAATCTAGCCAACGCACTAAGACCAATGCCACCAATACCGATAAAAAATATTTTTTTCATAAAAATCCTTTAAGAAAATGCTAGAGCAATCAAAATTAACCCTGCTCCTATGATTTGTAAAGTAGTAAAAATTTCACCATAAAAATAACCTAAAATTCCAGCTGATATTGGTTCTAACAATAGCAATATAGCAACTTTTTCAGCACTTAAATATTTTTGAGCATAATTTTGTGCAAAGAAACAAAAAATGGTTAAAACTAAAGCAGCAGCAACAATATATAAAAAAACATCTAAATTTTTAATAGGAGATACACTTAATTTATCCAAAAATATACTAGCTAAAAAACATAATATTACACAACCCAAAAATTGAAAAAATACAAATGTATTTAAATCATTATCCTTTAAATACCTCGTATTTAAAATTATCAATAAACCAAAAAAGAAAGCACAAATTATAGAAAAATATTCACCTATTCCAAAATTATTTAAATTCGCATCACTAAAGAAAAACATTCCTATACAAGCAATAAATGATAATAAAACTGCTTTTATACTTATTTTTTCTTTATTTATAATGAAATTTAAAAATGGTACGATAATTACACTTAGTCCAGTTAAAAAAGCAACACTTGAACTTTGTGTATGAGGCAAAGCTAAAGTTTGAGTAACAAATGCTATACCCATACAAATTCCAGTAATTATTCCGCAAAAATAAGTTTTCTTATAATGTAATAAAATATCTTTTTTAGTAATAAGAAAAAAAACTATAGCAGATATGAAAAATCTATAAAATAAATACTCATATACACCACTAGTTTCTAATATCCACTGTGTAGGTTTAAAAGAAAGTCCCCAAACAATAGCAGCAAATGCTAATAATAAAAAGGCTCTAATTTGAATACTCATAAATTAAACTTATTTAAATTTATAATATCTTTTGATATATCAAAATAATAAACATAATTAATTTTAACATCATAACCTGCTAAATATTTTAAGGCTAAAGATGAAGCTAGACATGCACTCAGCATAACCATAGGAGTAGTTTGTGGTTTAACTCTTTTTACTTCTTTATTAAATAAAAATTCCTTTTCCTTAATAATTCCAAAATTTATAAAAAATTCTTCAACACTAGCATACACCCAAGCAATATTATTTTTTTTAGCATAAGTATCAATTACAAGTCTAGTTTCTACATTATCAGTTGCATCCATTATCAAATCAACATTAGGATAAGTATCAAAAAAATCGCTTGCATTCATAACCAAAGGAGTAATTTTTGTATAACTTCTATTTTCTAATTTTTTAAAACAATCAACCTTAAATTTATTTTCATCATCAAATGAAAACATAATTTGTCTTTGTATATTACTAACGCTAACTATGTCAAAATCAACTATAATAATTTCTTTTAATCCAACACTTCCTAAAGCATAAGCTATTGTGCTACCCAAGCCACCTGCACCTATAATAGCTACCCTTTTGCCAAAAAGATTATTTTGTTTATCTTTTAATAATAATTCTTGTCTGTTATAAAACTCTTTTACCAATTCTATCACTCACTTCTTTAAATCTCCAAAAATTAGCGGCACTATTAAATTTATCAATTTCGCTAATTAAAACTTCTTCATTTTCACCTAATTCTTGGATAATATCACCATATCCATTACACAAAAAAGAGCCACCGTAAAAAGACCATTCATAATCATCTACCATAACACTACCTATACGATTAACTCTTAAAATATTAATATTTTTTAAAAAAGCTCTCATTTTGATTAATTCCATCCAACGAGAATTACTACTATATGTATTTGCGGTAGGGACTATTAGCAAATCTAATTCACTAGCTTTTTTAAAAAATTCATCAAAATGTACTTCGTATCCAAATAATACGCCAATTTTAAAATTATCACATTTAAAAGTATGTAATTTACAAACTTTATTAGTAACCTGAAAAAAATCAGCCTCATTCCAATGAGAATAAGGCATAAAAATCTGCTGGTCAATATATTTGACATTGCCATTATTAGCTATCAAACAAGTTTTTTTTAATTGTTTATTTAATGGTAAAATAACTGGCGCAACTATACAAATATTATAATTTTTACTATATTCTTTTAAAGCATTTATTTTTATTGTACTTTGCTCTTTAATTAAGTTATGTGGTATATTCTTTAGTTCTGTAAAAAAACTATTTAAAACATACTCTCCCATAGCCACTAAGCGAACACCTTTTTGTTCACAAATTCTCAAATAATAATCAAGTCTAGCATTACTTAATGGTTGGGTACTTAATTGCAAAGCAGCTATTTTCAAAATATAGCCCCATGATCAGCATAATAAATTTCTCCTGATTTTTCACCATCTTTATTCTGACTAACATTTTCAATTTCTTTAGTAGCCTCATCTAATAAAGTTCTAGCTTCGCTAATTAGTTTAATACCTTCTTTATATGCATCAACTAATTCAAATAATGGTGTATTTTCATCTTCAATAATAGCCATCTTTTCATCTAAAATTTCACATATTTCTTCATAAGTTTTTTTCATATCTTTCTCCTTAATATTAAATTAAAATAAACTTTCTTAAAAAATAAAATACTAATTAAACCCCATTTTGATATCCTTAGAAAAATCACTTTCTAATTCTTTTTTAATATATGATACAAAATCATTAACCCTAAAGATTCCATCTTGTTGTGCTATTTTAATAGCAGTATTTTTTATAATCATCTTAATTTGTGCACCACTTAACTCATAATCAAGTAAAGTATCTAATTTAAAACCACTCTCGTATGTAGCTTTCTTAGGAAGATGTAATTTCCAAATTTTTTCTCTTTCATCCTTTGTAGGATTACTAAATTTAATTTTATATTCAAATCTTCTTGAAAACGCTGGGTCTAAACTATCTAAAAAGTTAGTTGTAGCTATTACAATACCATCAAATTTTTCAAGTTGTTCTAAAAATATATTTTGCATTTGATTATGCATTAATTCACTTCCATGACTTGCAACGCTTCTAGTGCTTAAAAACTGGTCAGCCTCATTTAATAATAAAATAGGACGATTTTTAATATTTTTACAAATTTCTTTGTAATTATCAAAAATTGCTCTAACATTTTTTTCACTTTCACCAACATATTTATCTAATACTTTAGAACAATCAAGCGTTATAATTTCTCTTTTTAAAATTTTTGCTATATAACTAGCACTTATTGTTTTTCCAGTACCTGGAGGACCATAAAAAATAATATTTGCCCTTAAAATATCGTCCTTTACTATACCCCATTCTTTTAATCTCTTAGCTACACTCTTGCTTAAGCGCTTTTTTAAATTTGTAGCTAATTCACTAACATCTTTACTTAAAACCAAATCAACTTCACTGATATCTAAATATTCAAAAAAGCCCATATTTTCAACAATAGATTTTAAATTATCACCCTTATTAGGATAAAAATATTTTATACTATTTTCACCCAAAATAAATCTATTGTCATTGCCAAAATATTCTATTAATTCATTACTTAATAATTTTGAATCCTCACTCAAAATCTCATAATTTTTTATCTTATCTATTTGATAAGGGCTTATTAAATTTAATAATTCTTCATAGTGTAAAGGTTTTTTAGAACCTGTAAATTCCTCTTTTGCTAACGCCATTAAAACCAAAACTTCTTCTAAATTTAAGCCAAATTCCTTCATTAATTCATTAAAAGGATTATAAAAATTATGACTATTTTTTAATCTTGAATTAATTAAATCAAATCTTAAATCGGCTGTTAAAAATTCTAACTTGATTCTAGCATCTATCATATCAAAGCAATCATTAAGATATATATTCAAATCATTATATGGCTTACTCTTATACTCTAATAATTCACTATCGCTTATTAATTTAGCATTATCAAATTCGTTCGCTAATCCAAAATAAATATGTGCATATCTTGTCAATGCTAATGATTGAAATAAAATTAATCCTGAATTATCTTTATAATTTATTTGTTTTCCAGTAATTTCTTGTATAAAATTATTATCATAAAGTTCTACAAAACAAGGCAAATACGATATATAATCCCTACTATCCTTTACGCCAAACGCTTCTTTTACAATTAAATTAAATTTGGTACCAAAATTTGATTGTATAGTTTTATCAAGCATAACCCTTAAAACTTCACATGAATCATCACTAATACCATCTTTTTTTAATTTATTATATAATTCACACTCTTTATAATTTTCCGATAAAAATTCTTTAATTTTTTCCAACATTCAACTCTTTTTTTAATTCTTTTTTTAAAACTTTTCCAGCCGCATTTTTCGGCAGTTCATCTCTAAAATATATTGTTTTAGGAACTTTATAATTTGCTAGACAACTTCTAACATGTTTTTGTATATCCTTAGCTAAAAGTTTTTTACCTTCTTTTAAACAAACATACGCTACAACACTCTCGTCAAGCTCTTCGTCCTTAGCACCTATAACAGCACAAGTTTCAACTTCTTCTAAAGTTAATATCACATCCTCTATTTCTCTAGGATAAATATTAATTCCTTTAGATATGATTATGTCTTTTTTTCTATCTACAATATATATAAAACCATCATCATCAACTCTAGCAATATCACCGGTTTTAAGCCAATCGCCTTCTATAGATTCGCTAGTTAATTCAGGTTTATTATAATATCCTTGCATAACACAATCACCTTTTACTATAAGCTCACCAGTTTCTCCAGCAGCTACTTCTTTTAAATCATCATCAACTATTTTAACCTGATAGCCATATAAAGGTAATCCTACTGAATTAACTTTTTGCTTATCTATACGATTAACTGAAACAACAGGAGAACATTCACTAAGTCCATAACCTTCTAATACACTAGTTCTTTTAAATTTATCTTTATAATATCTAAGTGTAGTTTCACTTAAAGCACTAGAGCCTGATACTATAATTCTAATTTTATGAAACCACATAAAATACCAAGGTAACTTTGCTTTCATTAATGCATTTAATATTACTGGTACTGAAAATAATATCGTTACTCTTTTAAATAAAATTTGCTTTATAACATTTGAAAACGGTAAAACTGAACGCTCAATTACTAAAGAACAGCCACTTAATAATAATAATAAACATACAGCGGTTAGAGTAAAACTATGAAACATAGGTAAATATGCAATAGCTCTATCTTTACTATTTACATTAAAATCACGCCTTATAGAATTTATATTTGATAAAATATTTTTATAGCTCAATAATACACCTTTAGGAAGCCCAGTAGTGCCTGATGTATAAATTATATGAACATTATCATTAATACAAGCTTTGCTTTCGTAGTTATATACTGGAGCAAATTTTAAATAACTTGATAAATAACCATCTTTAACTTCCATATCAAAAGAATGCATTATTAAAATATCACTATAAGTATCTTTTAAAGCGATGGCTTCAGGTATTCCATCGCTTATAATCAACAACTTTGCATTACAATCTTTTATAATATAACTATACTCATCTTTTTTAAGCATTGTATTTATTGGAACTGCAACTGCACGCATAGAAGTAATAGCAAAATATAAAATCATAAATTCTTTACAATTACTCATAATAAAAGCTACATTATCCCCACTCTTAACACCATTATGTTGTAAAAAAGCTATCATTTTATCAACTAAAAGTTTTAACTCCTTAAAAGAAATCTTACCATTAGCATCAAAAATAGCTGTACGATTTAGCTTGGAGTATTCTTGTAAATATTCATAATAATTTTGCACTTCTTATCCTTTAAAATTCGTAATTTATACCTAAATTTATAATTTGATTTGATTGGCGAGAAAATTTACCACTAGAATACAATAATAAATTATCAACATTATTTATTTCTATATCAGCATAATGCTGATAAGCACCTGATAAACTTAAAGTTAATTGCTTATCAAACCTATATTCAACGCCAGCTGAATACATATACATTCTACTATCCTTTGCTAAGAAGCTTATTTTTTGTCTTCTTACTGGGCTATCTTCAGTAGCAAAACCCAACATAAACGATAGCTCATCACTATAATTATATCTATAGCCTAAGCTAATTAATGTGGTATCTTTATATCCTTGATCAAAACTTTGCTTAATAAAATTAGCTAATATATACTCTTGTATTTGTTTGCGTTCATCTGGACTTAAACTAGCTGCTAATTTACTAGCTTCTGTTATAACTTTAATAGGGTTAAGTTGTTCACCATCTTTACATAAATCTTGTTGTTTACATGCTTCACCTAACTTATAAGCCAACTCTTGTAATTTACCTGGCATATTTGGAACATTTATATCTATGCTAAGCTCTTTACTCTTTTTCCAAAATGTCCTACCTATATTAAACATAAATTCATGCTTTCCATGTTCATAAGCTATACCTAAATTTACATTTGCAGGATAAAGCATACTAGTAGCCATAGGTCCACTATAATGAACTGTATCATCTTGTGATTTTTGTGGTTTACCTGTAATAGGATTTACAGTTTCGGTTATAACAGAAGCATATCCTATAGCCATACCAAGCAACTCACCCATTTTTTTATTATCACTAGGGTTTATATTTTCTAATGAACTAGGGATTAATGAATACATAAAATCATGCATGGCAAATTTAGACATTTTAAAATCAAAATTACCCCTAAAACGATTATTATGTGATGAATTGTATAACAATGAAAAACTCAACTTATTATCAAAATAATCAGGTCTATATGTAGCTGATAATGAATATCCTAATGTGTATTTTGTATCAGCCTTTCCACTACCGCTATATGCAAAACTAGGATATATATTTTGAGAAACTCCATTATCATCATAAACTGTCAAAATAGGTTTACGACCATCAACTGGAACATATCTTGGATTTTTCGCATTGTCTTTTATTAAAGAATACTTAACTTTAGCATAATTTACTTTCAAACTAGCACCAAAACTCAATTCACTACTAGCCTTGTAAGCATAAGATATAGCAAGAGTTCCGCCACGAATATCCATAGTATCTATTAATGCTTTAGCATAATCTCCATTCCAGCCATAAACAGCTGCAAAATCTGAATATCCGGCAAGTCCTACATAGTGTCTATCATTAATAGGATAAACCGCAGCAATAGTAGGTAAAAAAAATGTAAATTCCTTACCATGTGTATCACTTGCATTTAAATAAGGCTTACCATTTACTGTTTTTAAATTATTTTTATATCTAGAACCACTAATATTATAATAATTAATACTAGTATGAAGCCTAGGTTTATCGCCTAAAAATGCCATATTCGCTGGATTAATAAAAGCAGCATCAGCACTAAAGCTTTTTGCAAGGTTCGAGCTAGATAAAGCTACACCATCTGAACTTAGATGGACAAGCCTATAATTTGAAGCTAGTAAGCTACCACTAACAACAAATGATAAGATTATCTTATTCATTTATTAAACATTTCCTCAAAATAAATTTAAATAAAACTTGTATTCTAACTGAATTTTATTAACCCATATCTTAATCTAATTGATATTTATTTGTATGTTACCATTTTTCTTATTATTGGATTTTGCCTTATATGGTTTGCCATTTTCATAGACTTTTATATCTATTCCGTCGCCTTTCTTTTTCTCTACTACTTCTGGGATAGGTTCTTCTATAACCTTTTCTTCTTCATCATCTTCTAATAAAAACTTAAAAAATTTTTTAAGTTTTTTTTGTTTTTTCTCGTCAAGTTCATTAAACATTTTTCCAAACTCATCAATTTCATTAGGTTTTTCAACATTTGTATTATCTAAATCATCAGGTATCGTAGGGTCTTGCCAATTAGGACTAGCATCTAATGGCGGAGTATCACCAGGATAATCAAGTGTATAAGCAAAAACACTAAAAGCAAAAAACAGACAACATAATATTTTCATAATCACCCTATTAAATTAATTTTATAAAATCTTTATTTATTTTTTTAATATTCCCTTGAAAATTGACACTTATTGTATTACCATCAGTTCCTACAACCTTACCTATGCCAAATATTTTATGAGATACTAAAGAATTTATTTTAAATTCATCATAACTTTCAATTAATTTTTCTTTTTTTTCTTCTTTTTTAAACATTATTTCAGTTACAAAAATACTAGGATTTGTTAAATCATATTGTAAATAAAATTTCTTTTTTGCTCTAGTAATTGCAACATATAAAAGTCTTCGCTCTTCTTCTATATCTACATTTTTAATATAAGTGCAAGGCATTTTGCCACTATCACAATCAATTAAAAACACATATTCAAACTCAAGTCCCTTACTTGCATGAATACTTAAAAGATTTATACATTCATTACTTTCTCTTAAAATTTGCTCTTGTAAAACAATTTTATTTAATAAATTTGTAAGCTTTGTGATATCAGCATTAAAGCCACATTCTCTTCTAACAATATCAAAAAATAATCCACAATTTTCTTCTCTAATCTTTACATTATCAAATAATTTATGAACTTCTAAGTCTAATAATTTATTCAAAAATAAAGCAAATTTATCCTGTGTGCTAGTAAATAAATCTACAAACATTTCTATTTCTTTATTTTTAAAAATTGCTAAATTATCCTTTAAACTCTCAAATAAAGAATGCTTTGTAGCGATACTTTCAAGTTTTTGTAATGCCTTTTCTCCAAATTTTCTTTTAGGCATATTTATGATTTTTCTAAAAGCAATATTATCATTATGATCAACATAAAGTCTTAAATAATTTAAAAGCAATTTTATCTCAGCTCTTTCAAAAAACGGCACTGAACCTATAACTTTATAAGGTATATTTTCACTAATTAATCTCGGCTCCATAAAATTTGCGCTCATATTCATTCTATAAATAATACAAATTTCATTATGTTTTACGCCACTATCAATCAATCTTTTAATCTCATAAACTACTTCATAGTGATTATCAAGTTTGCTAATATTATCATCATAAGTATTATTTGTAAAAAGTTCTTTTCCATATCTTGATTTATTGTTTGCTATCACGCTATTTGCGTGTTCTAGGATAGTTTTAGTACTTCTATAATTTTCTTCAAGTTTTATAATTTTTGCGTCTTGAAAATCATCAGAAAATCCTAATATATTTTGAACTCTTGCGTGGCGAAATGAATAAATACTTTGATCATCATCGCCAACAACAACGATATTTTGATGAGCCTTACATAATAATTTTAATAATTTTAATTGAGCTAAATTTGTATCTTGATACTCATCTACCATTATATAAGAATATTTTTCACTAACTCTTTTTGCCATAGCTGGATTATCTTTTAAAATATCGTGTGGTAAAACGATTAAATCATCAAAATCAATTAAATTACTACTTGCCAAAATACTTTCGTAATCTAAATATATTTCATGAAAAGAATTTAATGATTCAAATTCTAAAGTATTTTTTACTTTTTCTATATAAGAAAGAGCAAATTTTGTTTGCTCACTTAAGTATTCTCTTTCTTCTTTTAATATTTCTGCATCTTTTTTTTGTAAAAAATTTGGGTCGTTTAATTTAATCCTATCCAAAACTAAATTTTTTACAATGTCTTTCTTATCATCGGTATCAAGTAATCTATAATTTTTTCGCCTACGACCATCAAGTAATTCTACATATTCACTTAAAAAATCCATTCCAAAACTATGAAAAGTGCTAAGAATTGGCAATTTACCATCAAAACCTATTTCATTTAGCATTTTTATAGCTCTTTCTTTCATTGAAGCTGCGGCTTTATTTGTAAATGTAAGGCTTAAAATTGATTCAGGGCTAATTCCAACTTCACTTATTAAATAGACTAATCTGCTAATCATTGTTTGGGTTTTGCCAGTTCCAGCACCAGCTAAGATTAATAAACTTCCATCTACAAATGTAGCGGCTTGTTTTTGAGCAGGATTTAGTCTATCTAAATAATTCATTCGCAAAATTCCTTAACCATTTTAGCAATTTCATTAATTCCTAATTGCCAAAACTCATCACTATTTAAATCAAGTCCAAAAAGTCCTACCAATTCAGCCGGAGAGCGACTTCCGCCACTTGCTAAAAATTCTGTATAAAGCTCTACGAAATTAGCACATTTTCCACTCTTATAAAGCCCAAATAATGCTAAAACTAATAATTGTGCGTAAGAATACGCGTAGCAGTAAAACGGCGAATGGATAAAATGTGGGATATAGCTAAACCAATATTTGTATTTTTTGCGTAGTTTTACGCTACTACCAAACATTTTTTGTCCTTCAGCTAGCCATAAGTCGCAAAACTCATCAACACTTAATTCACCTTCGTGATTATGTAGAGCGATTTCGTAATTTGTAAAATTAATTTGTCTAAAAAATGTTGCGAATATATCTTCAATTTTACTTGCTAAAAGTGCTTTTTTATCCTTAGGGCTAAGTGTATCTTTAATAGCGTCATAAACTAGCATTTCAGCAAAAACACTAGCAGTTTCAGCTGTAGTTAGCGGAGTATTTGCATTAAAATACCCTAGATTTTCTCCTGCTAGACTTTGATGGATTAAATGCCCTAATTCGTGTGCTAAAGTGAATAAATCTCTTCTATTATTTGTATGATTTAGCATTACAAATGGTTGAGGATTTATGCCATAGCTAAATGCTCCACTACGCTTATTTTTAGCAGGGTATACATCAAGGGCTTTATTATCAAGTGCTTTTTGCATAAGTTCAGCAAATTTTGGGCTAAATTTATTAAAAGTATCTTTTACAACTTTACAAGATTTCTCAAAATCCCAATCATTGCTAATATCATCATAAAGTGGAGCGTATCTATCATAGTCTTTTAATTCTTTAAGACCTAGAATTTCACGCTTTTTATTGTAATAATTTTCTACTAAATGATAATTATTTTCGGCTGCTTTTATTAGGCTTTTTACACTTTCATCTTCAATTTGATTACTCAAATTCCTTGCTTGCATAGGATTTTCATAGCCCCTTAGCTCGCATTCACTTAAGTGATTATTTTTAATCATATTAAAAATAAAGCATAGAGTTTTTATATTTTTCTTAAGTCCTTTTGTAAGTGCATCGGCTGCTCTTTTTCTTAAAGCTCTATCAGGGCTATAAAGTTTGCTTAATAGTTCTTCTTCGCTGATTTTTTTTAAATCAAGTTTAAAGGTAATATTACTTAAGTATTCATCAAATAATCTTGAAAATGCTTCTTTACCATTTATATTCATTTTCATAAATACTTGCTCGTTGCTTTTGCTTAATTGATATTTTTTAGCTTTTAGCCAATTATTTAGCATATATGAATATTTTTTACAATTATTTGCAATTTCTTGTGCGTTTTCTAATTCGCAAAACTCAATTTCAAAAAACACCAATTTACTTTCAATATTAGTGCAAATTGTGCTTATTTCTTGTAAAAACGCTCCATTTGCACTATCTTTTGCAAAATGTAAATACGCATAAGCTCCAGCACGGCTTAACTCATTATAAATGCTTTCTAATTTTGAAATGATATTTTCAAATTCTTTTTCATTTTTTAAATTATTTTCGTATTTTAAAGCAAAATCGTTTGCTTGATTTTCTAAATCTTTTAAAATTTTATATAATTCTTCTTTGTTTTTATAAATTATACTTAAATCCCATTCCATTTTATACCCTACTTATATCAACTTCAGTATCTGAGCAAATTGCTGAAAATAATACATCAGTAGAACTATTTAAAGCTGTTTCAACACTATCTTGAATAACTCCAATTATAAAGCCAACCCCAACTACTTGCATAGCAATATCATCATTTATCCCAAATAATGAACACGCTAAAGGAACAAGTAAAAGTGAGCCACCAGCAACCCCACTAGCTCCACAAGCAGCAAATGCAGCTAAAAAGCTAAGCAATAAAGCCTGTGTAAAAGTAATATTAAGACCTAATGTATGAACAGCAGCAAGTGCTAAAATAGCTATCGTAACAGCAGCTCCAGCCATATTAATTGTAGCACCTAGTGGAATTGATACTCCATATAATTCTTTATCAACATTAATTTTTGAACATAGTGCCATATTTACAGGAATATTTGCAGCTGAACTTCTTGTAAAAAATGCATAAATTGCTGAGTGTTTTATGCAAACCCAAACTAATGGATAAGGATTTTTTCTAGTAACCATGAATACCATTAATGGGTTAATTATAAATGTAATAAAAAGCATAGTGCCAACTAAAACAAACAATAATTGAATATAATTTGCCATAGATTCAACACCAGCAGTTTTAACACTATCACTAACAAGACCAAAAATACCAAATGGTGCAAGGCGAACTATAAAACGAACAACTTTTACTACACTTTCATTTAAGTCAATTAAAATTTTTTTAGCTTCTTTTGAACTTGATTTAAGAGCAATTCCAGCAGCAATAGCCCAAGTTAAAATTCCTATATAATTGCCTGTTACAAGGGCATTAACAGGATTATCAACCATTTTAAAAATTAAGTCTTTAAATACTATTGATATACTTGCAGGTGGGGTTATACTTACACTATTTGAAATTTGCAAATGCAAAGTTGTAGGGAATAAAAAACTAGCAATAACAGCACAAACTGATGCTAAAAATGTTCCAATTAAATATAAAATTATAACTTTTCTTAATTTTTTAGTTCCATTACCATATTCACGAGTAGATATAGCACTTAAAACTAATATAAAAACCAGCATAGGCGCAATAGCCTTTAAAGCCCCAACAAATAAACTACCCATTAAAGATGTAAAATCAACAAAATCAGGAACAAATAACCCAACTAAAATACCTAAAACAATACCGATTAAAATTTGTATAATTAAATTTGTACTCTTATACCTTTTAACCATAGAAGCTAAAACATTCATACTTTCTCCTTTTAAAAACGCTTAATATATCAAATATTAATTAAAAATTATATTAATTTTTAAGGATGATTATATTAATATAAAAATTTGTCTTACAAAATATTAACTATTAATAATAAAATTAAAACAAATAAATTTAGTTTAAGGATAATAAATGTATTTATTTACAAGTGAAGTAGTAAGTGCAGGACACCCTGATAAATGTGCTGATATCATTGCTGATAGCATTGTTGATTTGCATATAAATTATGATAAAAACGCTCGCGTTGCTAGTGAGGTTTTTGTCGCTGGAAAGAATGTAATAATTGGTGGAGAGATTAAATCTAATTTAAAGGTTAGTGAAAGTGAATATGAAGAAGTAGTTAAAAACGCTTTAATTAAAATAGGTTATAAAGAAAATTCTCATTTTAGCAAGGCTGAATGCTTACACCCAAGTGATGTTAAAGTGCAAGTGTTATTAAACGAGCAAAGTAATGATATTAATCAAGGCGTAGATCAAGAAAGTGGAGAAATAGGAGCAGGTGATCAAGGTATGATGTTTGGCTTTGCAAGTAGCGAAGCACCTGAATTTATGCCTGCTGCGATTTTTTATGCGAGAATGATTTGTAATAAAGTATATGAATATGCTCTAAATAATCCACATGAATTTGGAGTAGATATTAAAACTCAAGTTACAATTGATTATGAGAGCAAGGAAAATTATGAAAATTGTAAGCCTAAAAAAATCCATACAATAGTAGTTTCAGCTCCAAGTGTAAGTAGCCTAAGTCTTGATGAAGTTCGCTCAAAAATTATGAATTTAATTTGTAATTCGGGCTTACCAAAAGAGCTATTTAATAAAGATGATTGCATTATTTATATTAATCCAACAGGAAGATATGTAAACCACTCAAGCCTTCACGATAGTGGCTTAACAGGAAGAAAATTAATAGTGGATAGTTTTGGTGGATATAGCCCAATAGGAGGAGGTGCACAAAGCTCAAAAGATTACACAAAAGTTGATAGAAGTGGGCTTTATGCAGCTAGATATGTAGCAAAAAATATAGTTGCAAGTGGCTTAGCTAAAAAATGTATAGTGCAAATTAGCTATGCAATAGGAATTGCAAAACCAATTAGCGTAAATGTTGATTGTATGGGGACAAATGCAAGTGTTGATGATAATATTTTAAGTGCATTTGTTGAAAGAAATTTCGCATTAACTCCTAGATGGATTAAAGAAAAATTTAGATTAGATGAGCCTAGTAAAGCTGGATTTTCTTATGCTGATGTTGCAACTTATGGGCAAGTTGGAGTTGCAAGTTATCCTTGGGAGCAGCTTGATAGTATTAATATTTTTAAAGGATTATTAAAATGAAATCAGTGGGAATTATAGGAATTGGTGCTGTTGGTTCGGCCGCAAGTTTTATGCTAAGTTCTCGTAATATTGCTAATGAGCTTATACTATATGACAAAATAGAAAATTTAGCTTTAGCCTCTAAAATGGACTTAGAAGATAGTTTAGAATATACAAATTCAAATACTAAAATCAAAGCTGCAAAAAATCTTTCTGAACTAATAAAGTGCGATATTATAGTATTATCATTTACTACTTGCATAATGCAAGATAGAACTTTTGAATTAAGAAGGAATTATGAAGCTCTAAAAGATATTATATTAGAACTTGATGGCTTTGCTGGAATTTTTGTAATAGCAACAAACCCAAATGATAGTATAGTATATTATGCACAAAAACTAAGCAAACTACCATCTTTTAGAGTTTTAGGAACAGGGACTTCGCTTGATAGTGCAAGATTAAAAATACATATTGCAAATGATTTAAATATAAATTATAAAAGTTTCAACGCCTATATGTTAGGTGAGCATGGTGATACTCAATTCATATATGAAAGTCAAATTAGAATTGCTGATAAAAATTTAAATGAAATATATAAAAATTTAAAGCTAAACATAAATGAATTAGAAAACGATACTAGATTTAAAGGTGGAAAAATTTTTCAAGTTAAGAAAAAAACCGAATTTGGTATAGGTAGTACAATAGCTAGAGTAATTAAAGCTATATTTGAAGATGAGAATTTAATAATACCTTTAAGTTTTGCTCAAGGAGATTTAGCTTATTCAAGACCTGTTATTTTGGGAGAAAATGGCATAAAAAAGGTATTAGATTTAAATTTAAATAATGAAGAAAGAGAAAAATTAGAAATTTCAAAAGATTATATAAGAAAAACTATAAATTCAATAGTTAATTTTTTATAGTTAAATAATTTATCAATTCTAAATATATAAATTTAGAATTGATACTTAAAACATTTTATATTCATAAATAATACATTTTATAAAATAAAACGAGACTACAATAAATTATAAAAATAGTTTTTAAAAAATATTTTAAATCTTAAGGTATAAAATAATTACTTTATTTTAAAATTTCATGACAGTACACATTTTTACCTTTATTAGTCCATAATAATTGACCATTACTATCATTTTTAGGGATATCTCCTATAGAATATTTTCCATCAAATAAAATACAAATAGAATTATCTTTATCAAATTTATCATCTTTTAAACTAAGCCCTACTACGAATTTATCAGCAACTTTAAAACTATAATTTCTCTTAGCATTATATGTTATAGCATTCATTTCGCCAAATTCATCAAACATAATAGTACTAACACTTTTAGGACTAAATTTATCCACATAAAATAAATTAATATACTTAATTCCAAACTCTTGGGTTAAATTTGTTCTATCGGTATAATCACTATCTAAAGCACTTATGCCAGAAAATCTAGCACCTAAATATTTACTATTATTTATATAATCTTTTGCAACTTCTTTTAAATCAGGATTACCAGTATGCGTTCCACTAAAATCCGAAAATATGGTATAACCATAATCTTTATCTTTGCTTTTACACTTGTATGTTTTGCCACTTTTTTCATTTGCTATACAATGAATTCTAAACTGCCAATATGATTTATAATAATCGCTATCTATAAAAAGCAAACTACTAGTTTTTAAATAAACATCACTCGTTAATGATAAACTTTTAGCATATCTAATATCATTTAAAACACTATAAGCTGCATACTTTAGCGAATTTATATGTATTTTACTAATCGCAATACTTGATAAAATAGCTGATACAACAATAACAATTACTAATTCAACCAAAGTAAAGGCTTGTTTATTATTCATAATAATTTCTCACTAAAATTAAATTGTAAATTTAATATTTATAATACATTATTAAAATTTAATTAATCTTATTAAAGGCAATTTATGAAAATAATTTTTGTTTGTTTAGGAAACATTTGCAGATCACCTATGGCTGAGTTTATAATGAAAAACTTGTGCAAAAATACAAACTATACAATAAGTAGCGCTGGAACTTCTGGTTATCATGATGGAGAAGATATGCATATAAAAACTAAAGAAATTTTACTTCAAAACAATATAAAATGTGATGGTTTTATATCTAAAAAATTAGATAAATTTCACTGTCAAAACAACGATTTAATACTAACCATGGATGAAAGTAACTATAATTTTATAACTACAAATTTTTCAAATTTTAAAGATAAAGTAAAACCATTATGTAATTATTGCGATTTAGGTTATAAAAATGTTCCAGATCCTTGGTATACTGGTAATTTTAACGAAGTTTATACCGTCATTAATAATTCTTGTAAAAATTTATTAAAAGAATTAGATAAGTGTTAGCATATCTAACACTTAAATATCTTTAAAAATAATTTTTCCATCACAAATTGTAAGCTCTACTTTTGAGCTTAATACACTTCCTAAATAAGGCGTATTCTTGCCTAAACTAACGATTTCATCTTCTTTTAATTCCCAAGTTTTATCTAAATCAATTACTACAATATCAGCTATCGAACCAACTTTAAGCTCCCCTGCATTTTCTAAATTAAATATTTTTTTAGGATTAGTGCTAAAAGCGTTTAGAATTGTCTCAAGTTTTACTAAATTAGTTTTTACTAATTTTGTATAAAGCAATGAAAACGCAAACTCACTTCCTATAATTCCAAAATAAGCCTTATTAAATCCACCTTGCTTTTCGTCTTTTGAATGTGGTGCATGATCTGTTGCTATTACTTCAATTATGCCTTCATTTAAAGCATTTATTAAATAATCTCTATCAGATTTGCTTCTTAAAGGCGGATTCATCTTCCACATTCCATTATCTTCTTTAATATCTTCATCACAAGAAATTAAATGATGTGGAGTTACTTCACAACTTATATTTACTCCAAGTTTTTTGCCAAACTCAACCATCGCAACACTTTCTTTAGCACTTATATGGCATACATGATAATTTGAATTGCATTCTTTACAAAGCAGCATATCTCTTGCAACTTGCACGCTCTCGCTTGAACTTGAAATTCCTTTAATTCCTAATTTTTTAGACTGAACTCCATCGTGCATATGACCGCCTTCAACTAGGTCTAAATCTTCGCAATGCGCAATTACATATTTATTTAATTTCGCACATTCTTTCATTGCATCTTTCATAATTTTTGCATTTGCAACACCTCTTCCATCATCGCTAAACGCAAAAACAAAAGGAGCTAATTGGCTAAAATTAACTAAGCTTTGACCTTTTTCTTCCATAGTAATAGCTCCATAAGGAAGAACTTTCATACAAGAATCTTTTTGAATTAAATCTAATTCAAGTTTTAAATTCTCTAAAGTATCAGGCACAGGTTTTAGATTTGGCATAGCACAAGCTGTAGTAATTCCACCTTTTGCATTCGCCATTGAGCCTGTTTTTATACTCTCTTTATGTGAATATCCTGGCTCTCTTAAATGCTGATGAATATCAATAAAACCTGCACTAA
This sequence comes from Campylobacter sp. MG1, assembly GCF_026616895.1. Classification (NCBI taxonomy): domain Bacteria; kingdom Pseudomonadati; phylum Campylobacterota; class Epsilonproteobacteria; order Campylobacterales; family Campylobacteraceae; genus Campylobacter; species Campylobacter sp. MG1. The sequence goes on along the minus strand of NZ_JANYME010000004.1, from coordinate 96,630 downwards.
CAAGCTTACCTTTAACATCAATTATTTCTCCACTATAATCAATATTAGGAGCTATTTTTACTATTTTTTTACCTTCAATTAAAATATCAGTTTTAACAAATTTATTATCTATAAATGCATTACAATTTTTAAGAAGCATTTTTAAAGCCCCTCAAAAACATAATCAAATATCGCCATTCTAGCAAATACACCATTAGTCATTTGTGGGAAAATTTTAGATTTTTCACATTCAACCAAGCAACTATCAATCTCTACCCCACGATTAACTGGAGCTGGATGCATTATAATTGCATTATCTTTTAATTTTTTATAATTATCAACTTTTAATGCAAAATCAGCTCTATAAGTATCTAAATCAAATTCTTTTACAGTGTGCCTTTCATGTTGAACACGAAGCAACATACAAACATCCAAATCACCTATAATTTCATTTAATTTATAATATTCACTAAACTGACTATCTTGGTAAATGCTAGGTGCTACTAAAAACACTTTTGCACCTAATTTTTCTAATGCAATTTTATTTGATTTTGCTACACGAGAATTTTTAATATCCCCTACTATACCAACTTTCAAGCCTTCAAAAGTTCCAAATTGTTCATAAATAGTAACAAGGTCTAACAAACATTGTGATGGATGTTCTCCGCTACCATCTCCAGCATTTATTAAACAAGTGTCAATACCTATTAATTCATTATAATATTCATTAATAGAATGTCTTATGACTAAGGCATCTACACCTAAACTAGCAAAAGTTTTGCAAGTATCATAAAATGTCTCTCCTTTATTGATGCTAGATGTATTTGCATAAAAATTTAACAACTTACAACCAAGCTTATTTTCAGCTACTTGAAAGCTCATTTTTGTTCTAGTTGAATCTTCTAAAAACAAATTTGCTACAATTTTATTTTCATATTTTGTATAAAATTTATCGTTATTTTTATAATAAATTGCTCTATTTATTAAAGCAAAAACCTCATCGTTACCCAAATCTTTCATCTTTAAAAAATTACGCATTGTCCTTCTTCTCCCACGAGAGTAAGGTCTAACCGCCAAAATAATGATGTAAATTTACGGATTTTAATTTGTAAGATATATAGAAGTTTAAAAAAATCTGTTTATGATACAATATTAATCTTAAAATAAACTTAAGTAAGCATAAAGCTTACTTAAAAATTAAAATGAATATCCTAAGACAACTCCAGTAACACTACCTTTACCCAAAATACCTTTTTCATAACCTAACTTAGCACCAGCATAAACTCCACCATCAAAGATATATCCTAAACCTAAATTAGCTTCATATTTTGTTCTAGTATCAAAGTCATAATCAAAATAATGTGTAGCAAAAGCACCAAGACTTAAATAAACATTATTATTAAATACGTTCATATTATTAACACCTACTTTTGCACTGAAACTACCTTCACTATTATCATCATCTTTTAAATTAAAATAACCAAAACCTGCTAAAAAATTAACTGATGAATTTGCAACTGAATTAGGTAGATAAAAACTATAACCAAGCATTGCATTAAAGTCATTAACTTTAGCTTTATCACCATTATCTTTATTCTTAACTTTGCTATATTTATAATCACCTTTAAATACTATTGATGAATCACTATCACTAAGCTTAAATGTATCTATACCAAGACCAAATGAATTAGCTCTAATTTTTACACCATCATATTTTAAATTAGAATAATCATAATCTACATGAGCAAAATTAGCAGAAAATAAAGCTTGACTCAAAGCACCTACACAAATTAAAGAATAAAAAAACTTTTTCATAAAATCTCCTTGAAGTGTATATAATACTTATTCACTACTTAAAGAAAACTTAGTTATTATAAAATCAAAATAATCAAATATAAAATTATTTGTTAGATTCTAATGTTATTTTTTCTAAATATTTTTCTCTTAAAATTTGCGAATACTTGCCAATTTTAAATTCTTTATCATTAATTTTGATAACAGGAATTATTAATATAGTAGCAGCGCAAATAAAACATTCATCACAACTATATACTTCATCTATATTAATATTTCTTTCTTCAATCGTTAAACCTATTTTTTTAGCAATACTTATAATATTTTTTCGTCTAATGCTAGGTAAAATTTCATTTGATAAAGCTTTTGTAACTAAAACATTATTTTTAATAATAAAAAATCCAGCACTATCACACTCATTTACATAGCCATTATTAACCAAAAGTGCATAATCATAGCCATTATTTATAGCATAAGTTCTAGCCATACATTGACCTAAAAGATTTAAAGATTTTATATCTCGCCTTTGCCATCTAATATCTTCAAAACTAATTAATTTAACACCTTTATTAGCGTATTTATATTCTTTGATATCTTGTGTATAAGTAAATGCCATTATTGTTGGTTCTAATCCTTTTACGAATTCAAAACTTCTCTTAGCAACACCACGAGTTATTTGTAAATAAACCCCACCCTCTTTTAATGAATTTTTTGCTATTAAGATATCTAAAATTTTGCATATTTCATCACAACTATGATTTAATTTTATATCAAGTTTTGACAACGAACTAAACAGTCTTTCTAAAAAATCAATTTTATCAACAATTACACCATTAAAAACAGGAGCTACTTCATATATTCCATCTCCAAATATAAAACCTCTATCAAATACGCTAATTTTAGCTTCATTTTCTTTTACATAATCACCATTTAAATATACATAATTTTCATTCATAAAATTTTACCTAATTAAATAATTCTGGATTTTTTAATTTTAATTTCTCTATAGTTTCTAAAATAAGCTCAAAATCATCTTCACTCTTAGCTTCATCAATTAGCTCAAGATAAGTAAATGCAGCCTTTTCTAAGCAATTTTTCTTAACTCCTGCATAATACAAAGCAGCTTTATGCATTAAAGCAATCTCATACATTAAATCTTCAATTTCTTCATTTTTCATTAAATTTCTCCAAATAAGTTTTAGTTTGTTCGTAAATCTTAGAATATACACTACTATCTTTATAACTTGTAAATATCCCGCCACTAGCATTTGCGTGACCGCCACCATTAAAAGCCGTTTTTGCAAATAAGCTAACATCAATTTTATTATTAGCCCTAAGAGAGATTTTCTTGCCAGGATTAATTTCTAAAAAGAAATCATATTCAGGATTTTTGACTAAAAAATCATTTCCTATAACGCTAACATTTCCTATATCATAGACTAATAAGCCTTTTTTATCTTTATAATAAATCGTATAATCTTGCTTATTTTCACTTAAAATTCTTACCAAATAATCGCTTATTAAATTACATAAAGTATTATCAATATCTAACCTAAAAAAATCTTTTTTTATAAAATGAACTGCATTTTCTAATTCTATATGTGGATTTTTAACATGAAAATACTCTTTAGCTTTATTTAATAAAAAGAACATATAAGCATGGTTTTGCTTAGCAAACATAGTTCTATTTATCTCCTTACTACTAGCAATTATTTGCATTAAGATTTTGCCTAATTCAAAATATTTGCTATCACTTAGCCAAATATCAATGCTATTTATAATATCTACCATTAGGCTTAGCTCTTTATTCTCTCCAAAAATTTTGCTAAAAAAATCATAAGTAATCTTAGTAGCACACCTTGAGCTATCTAATAAATACCAATAAAATTTTTGCATACATTCTTCACCAGTCTGATGGTGATCTAATAAAAATAATTTAGCATTTGGATAATCTTGTATTTTTCTAGACATTTCTTCACACACGCTACTTACTGGGTTTAAATCAGTAACTAATACTAATGATTTTTCATCTTTATTTTTATCTAGTTTTATCAAAATTTCATCAAATTTTTCTTCAATTTCTTTGCCATAATTAGAATTATAAAATTCGCAATTATCAAAATAATGCGAAACAACATATTGACAGCCATACCCATCTAAATCGGTATGACTTAAATGATATATTTTCATATATCTCCTTTCTTTTAATGCAATTAATTAATTTAAAATTTGTTCTAGTGTAATATCTGTTAAAAACAAATCTATTTTATCTTGTAATTTACAAAGCATTGGAAAAATCATACATGATTCTTCTTTATTGTTAGGACAGCCACTAATGCTAGAACATTCAAAAACTAAAGGTTCTTTTTTCTCAGCTGCTGTAATTATATCCTTTATATTTATTTCATTTGGTTTTTTAGCTAAAATAAAACCACCTTTAATGCCCTTATAAGAATGTAATAATCCATTTTTTGCTAAGCTCTGCAAAATTTTTGCTAAAAAACTTCTAGGTATATTTAATTCATTTGATAAAGTATCTACATCTATTGGAATATTTTGTTTTGCTATATAAATTAAACTTATCAAAGCATACTCACTAGCTCTTGTTAATAACATTTTTATCCTTAATATTTTATTGTAATCTTAACTATTTTTATTTAATATCACATAAATTTATAAACTTTATTAATAATGCTTATAATTATTCATTTTTAAGATAATAAAACTGACTTGGTTTTTCATCATAACCTATTCTATTAATAGAATCTATTTTTGGTTGTGTAAGAGTAAATAAAAACAAACTTAATAATAAAATTACATAAACAAACATATAAGCTCTTGCACCAAATATATCCAACATAAGTCCTAAAACCAACGGAGATAAAACTGAGCCTAAAATATATGCAAATAATAAGCTTCTACCTATTTCTAAAACTTGTGAACTTTCCTTTGCTCTATCACTAGCCCTAGCTAATGCCAATGCATATAAACAAAATAAACCCATTCCTAATAAAAAGATTAATAAATAAATTAAATTATTACTACTTTTAAAAATACATAAACATAAACTAGATATTAAAGCTATTAAAGAACAAGTTAAAATGGCTAATTTTCTACCATAAATATCTGATAATTTTCCTACAAATAACTGTGCTATAAATCCACCAAACATAGCTAATAAAATAAGCATTGAAATTTGTTTTACATTATACCCCAATGCTAAAAAATAAGTCTGGCTCATAGAAAAAAAACCATTCATTAAAAAACCACCGATAAAAGCACATATAAAAGCTAATTTTGATACCGCAAATATGTTAGGAATGCTAACTTTAGCCTTATCAAGTAATTTAGGTTGTTTAATTTTCAATAAATTCAATGGAATGGCACAAAGCATCAATATTAAAACTGATATTATGAAAACATAATCATACTCTGGTTTTACATATAACAATAAAACCCCGACAGCAAATCCAGTGTAAAAAACTATTTCATAAACTGCTAACATTCTTGAACGAATTTCATTTTTTGATTTTTGATTAATCCACGATTCTATAATTACTACTAAAGCATAATAAGTAAATCCTATACCAAATCTAAAAATCGCCCATAAAAAAACTTCTTTTGTAAAAATATGCAAAAGTGTTAAAATACCAAAAACAGATATAAAAAATCCAAAACTTCTAATATGCCCTACTTTTTGAATAATACTTTGAGAAAAAAATGTACCAACTAAAGCACCTAAATAAATACACGAACCAACCAAACCTACATAAAAATCCGTATATCCTAATTCCTTTAAAATAATTGAATTTGAACTTAATAAAAATGAATTACCAACAAATAACAAAAATGCTGCAAACAACAAAGCTCTTAAAGAATTAATAATTTTAAACATTTTTCAACCTAAATATAAATAAAATTATCATTACAATAAATGAAGCTATAAAAAAAGCTGTTATATGAAATAATTTATACTTCATTAAAATCATAATTAATATAGCAAAAATAATATAAGTTAAAACTTTATATAAATTTAAAAATATTTTATAATGCTTAATTCCTGATAATGTAGCTTTAAAACCTTTTTTTTCAATAAAATCTATATACTGATTTTGCAATAAAATGCGTGGCTTTTGTGCTAATACAAATTTAGGTAATTTTTTTTTCAAATTTATAAATGTTAAATAAGGCAAACTTAAATTTGCAATAATAGATAATTGTATAGTATAAAAAGCACCTAAGTCATAAAAATATAAACATAAAATTAAATCAAATATTAAAATAGTTATTATAATTTTTTTAAACATAAAACATTAATTTCGCACAAATCACAATAATAGTAGCTAATATCAAAGCTAAAGGATGAATAATACTTGATATAGGATTTTTTATTTTCATAAATTTACAAAACAAAGAAAAAATAACCGCTAAAAAAATTAAACAAGCACAAATTACTTTTATCATAAATACTTTTTGATATAATTCATTAAAATAACCTAAATCTGAATTTACCCACCTACTCATCATAAATCCACCGCTAAATAAGAGTAAAAAAACACAAATAGGCATAATCTTAATAGCTTTTTTTGAAATAGAATTTTCTATATCATTACAATCTTTACTTAAAGATTTCTTAACTTTTGAAAAAATAACAACATCAAAAAATAAATAACCAACAAAAATAATCGCACAAAAAATATGAATAATAAGTGCTAATGGATAAAAAGCTTCCATAAATAACTCCTAAATAATTTTAAATGAGATTATATTTATCTTTTTTATTTTCTAATTGATATTTATCAATTATTGTATATAAAAATTAATATTCAATAAAATATCTAAAATATAAAGTCGTTTTCAAAATATATGAAAACGACAATCATAAAATCAATCTACTTGGAAATTTTCAATCTCGTTAAAATTTAAATACTTATAAATATTAGCTTTTTTACTATCACTTAATTTATCATTTACTAATTCTAAATATTCAGCTGCATTAGGAAGTTTTCCTAAAATAGCACATACAGCTGCAAGTTCTGCACTTCCTAAATAAACTTTAGCACCAAATCCCATTCTGTTATCAAAGTTTCTAGTACTTGTGCTAAATACAACAGCTCCATCATTTACACGAGCTTGATTACCCATGCATAAGCTACATCCTGGAACTTCAATTCTAGCACCAGCAGCACCATAAATTGAATAATATCCTTCATTAGTTAATTGTGCTTTATCCATTTTCGTAGGAGGTGCTATCCAAAGACGAGTTTTAAGCATACCTTTACCTTTAATAATTTCACCTAAAGCTCTATAATGTCCTATATTTGTCATACAAGAACCCACAAATACCTCATCAATATTATGTGGACGCTTACTATCTGCTAAAATTTCGCTTAGTGTTGCAACATCATCAGGATCATTCGGACATGCTAAAATCGGTTCTTTAATGGTATTTAAATCTATTTCAAAAATATGCTCATACTTAGCATCTTTATCTGCTCTTAGTAATTTTGGATTTTTCAACCACTCTTGCATTCTAGCTTTTCTTCTTAAAAGTGTTTCTTTACTCTCATAACCAGCTTCTACCATTGCATCAATTAAACTTATATTTGATTTTAGATATTCAGCTACGCTCTCCTCGCTTAAATTTACACAACAAGCTGCTGCACTTCTTTCAGCGCTTGCGTCACTTAATTCAAATGCTTGTTCAACTTTAAGGTTTTCAAGTCCCTCTATTTCTAAAATTTTACCAGCAAAAATATTCCTTTTACCTTTTTTCTCAACAGTTAAATAACCTTCTTTTATAGCTACATAAGGAATTGCATTTACTAAATCTCTTAAAGTAACACCAGGTTGTAATTCTCCCTTAAAACGAACTAAAATACTCTCAGGTACATTAAGTGGCATAGACCCTGTAACTGCAGCAAATGCTACAAGCCCACTACCAGCTGGGAAGCTTATACCTATAGGAAATCTTGTATGAGAATCTCCACCTGTTCCAACCTCATCAGGCATTACAAAACGATTTAACCAACTATGAATAACGCCATCACCAGGTTTTAATGCAACACCACCCCTTGAACTCATAAAATTAGGTAGAGTTTTATGAGTAATTACATCGCTTGGTTTAGGATATGCTGCCGTATGGCAAAAACTTTGCATTACAAAATCAGCGTTATAACCTAAACTAGCTAGTTCTTTTACTTCATCTCTAGTCATTGGTCCTGTTGTATCTTGGCTACCAACGGTAGTAGTTTTTGGCTCTATATACATTCCAGGAACTACACCTTTTAATCCACAAGCATTACCTAACATTTTTTGTGCTAATGTATAACCTTTGGCATTGTTCTCAGGTTGAACTGGTTTTTTGAAAATTTTCTCATCTTCCATTCCTAAAACATTCCTTGCCTTAGCACATAATCCACGACCAACAATTAATGGAATTCTACCACCTGCACGAACTTCATCTAAAAGGGTATTTGGAGTGATTTTAAAATCGCTTATTTTTTTACCATCTTTTAAAATTTGTTCGTTTTTAATATCAACTACAAATTTATCGCCCATTTCAAGACTTGTAACATCACAAACTATAGGTAAAGCACCACTATCTTGAGCTGTGTTAAAGAAAATTGGGGCAATAGTTTGTCCTAAAATAACTCCACCAGTGCGTTTATTTGGAACTCCATTAATATCACTACCTAAATGCCATTGAACTGAATTTATAGCTGATTTACGGCTTGAACCAGTTCCTACAACATCGCCCACATAAGCAACTTGAACGCCTAATTTTTTAAGTTCAGCTATTTTTTCAAGACTACCAGCCTGTCTTTTAACAAGCATAGCTTGTGCGTGTAACGGTATATCACTTCTAGTAAAAGCTTCACTTGCTGGGCTTAAATCATCGGTGTTTGTTTCACCATTTACCTTAAAGCATACGCATTCAATTTCAGATGCTACTTCAGGTTTTTTAATAAACCATTCAGCATTAGCCCAACTTGTTAAAACTTGAGTTGCAAATTTATTTCCTTTTTTATGCAATTCAACAACTTTATCAAAACCATCATGAACAAATATAATATCTTTAAAAGCATCTACCGCTAAACTAGCTACATCATTATTTTCTAATGCTTTAAGCAATACTCTTACGTTATACCCACCAAGCATAGTGCTTAACATATTAGTAGCTTCAATTTTGCTTATACAGGTACATTTACTTTTATTAAATAATATTTTTTCTAAAAATTCACATTTTACTAATGCAGCATCATCTACACCAACACCAACACGATTAATTAATAAATCCTTTAATTTATCACTATCCTTATCATTATTTTCTAATAACTCACACAATTTTTTGGTTTGCTCTACATTTAAAGCTAAAGCTGGGACATTCAACTTAGCTCTTTCATCAACCAATTTTTGATATTCATTTAAAAAGCTCATTTATTCTCCTTAAAAATTTATATTTTGATTATAAAAGAATTAATTTACAAAAGGTTTTAAATTTAAGAAAAATGCACAGGGTCTATATCAATTGTTACTTTTTGTAATTGTTTATAAGATAAAGCTATATTGCTAAGCAGCATTTTTTTACTAGAACGAAGTAGGATATAATAGCGGAATTCATTATTTATTTTTTCAATAGCACATTTTCCATAACCTATAATTTCAAAATCAGCATCTATACAATTAAGATTAGAAACTATATTTTCACATAAATTTTTTGCTTCTTCATCATTTTTAGAATTAATTAATAACCTTAATAATCTTTTATTTGGTGGATAATTTTTTCTAAACATTTGTTCGTCCAATAAAAAATCATCGTAATTTTCAATATATGAACTAAAAAAATCCTTATATTGCGTATTAATTAAAATACTAGCCTTTCCATCTCTACCAGCACGACCAGCTACTTGAATAGCTAGTGCAAGTGTATTTTCACGAGCTTTATAATCAGGATAGAATAAATATTCATCAAGTCCTAAAATAGCACAAAATGTAACATTTTTATAATCGTGTCCTTTTGAAATTAGTTGAGTACCTATTAATATATCAATATTTCCTTCGCTAAATAAATTTAAAATTTCTTTTAATTTTTTAACTGAACTAAATTCATCACTATCTAATTTAGCTATTCTAGCATTAGGTAAAATACATTCTAACTTATTTTTCAATTCAGCAGTGCCTATAATTTTACTTTCAAGCATTGAACTACCACAAAATTCACAAGTATTTTTTACATACTCTTTTTTGCCACAATAATGACATTTATATATTTTATTATGCAAACTCATAGGTACTGAACAATTAGAACAAAGTTTTCTTTTGCCACAATCCTTACATAAAACTTGCCTATAATTACCACGAACCGGTAGAAAAACTATACTTTGCTTGCGTAATTCCAAATTTTTTTTTAATTCACCTATCAAACAATCACTTGGTATTATTAAACTATCATCATATATAATTTCTTTTTTACTATAGTAATATGTACCCTTTAGTCTAAATTTAGCTATTTTATCATTATAAAAACTATTTAAACTAGGTGTAGCCGAACCTAAAACTAGCTTAGCATCACTGATATTAGCAAGATAAATAGCCAAATCTTTAGCATTGTAACAAGGGTAAGAACTAGATTTATAAGAGCTATCATGTTCTTCATCAACAATAATTAAACCTAAATTTGTAAATGGTAAAAATAAAGCTGACCTAGCACCTAATACTAATGGCTTATCACCTATTAAAAATTCATTTAAATATTTTTGCTTTTTTGTCTTTGTAATTTTACTATGCCATACTATAAACAAATCTTTAAAATATTTATCCATACGCTTACACATTTGTGGAGTTAGACTAATTTCAGGCATTAAAAACAAAACCTGCTTTCCATTATTTATGCATTCATTTATTAATTTAGCATAAATTTCAGTTTTCCCACTTCCAGTATCGCCAAATATTAAATTAAATTTATGATTTTCACAGTGTTTTAAACAACTATTTTGTAAATCATTTAAGGTTAAATTTATATTATTATTTATCTTTTTTATTTGTGTATTTTTAACATTAGAAAATGTAAAAATATCAGCACATAAAGATATATTAGCTGCGTAATATTTACTCATAAAATTTAATAATTCAATTTGATTATTGTATAAATATTCTTCAAAAATTGTTTTAATTTTTTTTACACTAAAATCAGGTTTTTCACATTCACCTGTAACAATACCGACGCAAACTTTATTGATTAAATTAACTTCAACCTTAGTGTAGTTATCAATTTTACTATCGCTTTCATAGACTAATTCCTCTATGTTATAGCCTAAAATAGCTACTTTATAATACATTAAGCCTCTGTATCACATCTTATCATATTATTCATAGTATCTCTTCTGCTCTTATTACACCCATTACAAACTGCTTTGACACACACCATTTCTGCTTTTTTGCTTCTAAATAAAAAAGAATAATAAATTTTTTCACTGATAGAATATTTATAGGCAATAACTGTTTCATCTTTAATAAGACCAGCTCTTTTAAGCTCTTGCTCTAAATATTTTTGATAATCTGTCATAGGATCGTATGATTTGTCTACTAATGCTAATATAGGATATGTTGAAGTATTACTAACTGATGTTTCAGCACTGCTTTTAAACCAACCTTTATTAACAGTGCCTTTTCTTAAACCTTCTTTAAAAATATTAGTAAACATTTTACCACCTTTATTATCAATTGTTGTGTAAGAATTAGGATCTCTCCCTGATATTACATTATTTAAAAATTCTGATTTAGCCCTACTATTTATAGCATTAACTTCTGATTTTACTTTAGCGATTTCTGATTTAAAATTTAAATCAAAAAAATTAGGTAAAGCAATAGCTGATAATATACCTATTATTACAATAATAAAAATTAATTCAATCATAGTAAACGCTTTTCTCATATAAATTCCTTATTTATCAAATATAGCACAAGTTAAATCTTTATTATAATCTTTCTCGCATTTAAAAAGGCCATTGCTAGCATCATATGTAAATTCAAAACCTTCCTTATTATTATTGACATAATAAATAAATCTCTCTGGTTTAGCCGTAGTCCAACCATTCCAAGTACCTTTTTTGCTACCATACTCAACTGAATTTTGCAATACTGCTGTAAAAAATCTACCTTTATTAAAATTATTTTGACAACTTTTAGCTACTGCACCAGCACTATCAGTACATAACGAATCTGGATATTTTTTTACGCCACTAGCATATAGCTCATCATTAGCATAAGCTTCTATACCTACTCTAATTAAAGCAACGGTTTCTTGCAATTTTAAAATTTCAGCATCGGTTCTACTGATAAATAACTTAGGGATAGCAACACCTGATAATATACCGATGATTACTATTACAAAAATAATCTCCATCATACTCATAGCTTTTTTCATATTATTCTCCTAAGTCTTTACAAGGTAAAGCACAAGTGTTTACAGCACACTTACTATGTGAATCTATACACTTAAAAGTTCCATTTCCTTTATCATATTCAAACAAATAACCTTTTTGAATATTTTTCTTGATTTTATATAAAAATATTGGGTTGGTTAAAGAATTAGTCCAGCCAATCCAATTTACATTAGCTACCGGAGGTGTTTGCATAACTACTTGAAAAATCAATCTATTATTTTTTAAAGAATCATTGCAATTATCAATATTTCCACTTGAATTATAACATAATCCATCTGGATAATCCTTACTACCTGTTTCTATATACTTAGCTCCAGCATAAGCTTCTATGCCTTTTCTAATTGATTCAACCTGTTCTTTTAATTTAACTATTTCAGCAGTTTCTCTAGTGGCAAAAAATTTAGGGACTGCTATACTTGATATAACACCTATTATTGCTATAACAAATACTAATTCTATTAAAGAAAATGCTTGTCTCATAATCACTCCTAATTTTCTTTAAATTTATCTAAAATTTCTAATAACTCTTTTTCTAACTTATTTAATTCATTTTTTAAACTATTATTTTCTTTTTTTAATTTTTCATATTCTAAATCTAATTTAAATTTTAAGTATGAAACATTTAAATAATGACTAATAAAAGCAGTATTTTCTATACTGCCATTTTCATTTTTTAACTTATTGATATCGTTATTAATACTAGCTAAAAAATCGCCATCAGGCACGGCAAAAGTATAGCTTCTAGTACCTAAAACTATCGTAAATTTAGTTGTTGTTTCCAATTACTTGCTCTATCATTCTTTCTATTTCTTCATCTTTTAGATTTTTATTTAATAATTCCTCTTCTAGTCTGTTAATTTGATAAGTTTGAGCTTCGCATTTTGCTTTTGATTGGGTTAATTCATTTAATAATCTCTCATTTTCACTTACTACAAATTTATATTTTTCTATTAACTCTGCTACTTTTTTATCTAAAGCCGACGTTATTGTATAATCATTCATACCATATCCTTAACGAAATTTAAAGATATAATTTTAATTACCTATAGTTAATATAATAATAAAAATTATTTTTTAGGATTAAAATGTTTGAGTTAATTAGTAATTATAAACCATCACCTGACCAAGCACAAGCAATAGAAAAAATTGTAAATGGTGTAAAAAACGGACAAAAATATCAAACTCTTTTAGGAGTTACAGGCTCGGGTAAAACCTTTACAATGGCAAATGTGATAAATAAACTTAAAATGCCTACTTTAATAATGAGCCATAACAAATCACTTTGTGCGCAATTATATAGCGAATTTAAAGGCTTTTTTGCGAATAATCATGTGGAGTATTTCATAAGTTATTATGATTATTATCAACCTGAAGCTTATATTCCTAGAACTGATACATTTATAGAAAAAGATAGCTCGGTTAATAATGATTTAGAAAGGCTTCGTTTAAGCTCAACTGCTTCGCTTTTAGCATACGATGATTGCGTTTGTATTGCAAGTGTAAGTGCTAATTATGGATTAGGAAATCCTGCTGAATATATTGATATGGTAGAGTTTTTTGAAGTAGGCAAATGTTATAAACAAAAAGAATTATTACTTCATTTAGTAGCTATGGGATATAGTAGAAATGATACGTTTTTTGATAGGGGGAATTTCCGTGTAAATGGGGATATTATATATATTTATCCAGCTTATTATGAAGATGATGCAATTCGCTTAGAATTTTTTGATGATGAATTAGAAAAGATTTATACTTTTAATACTTTTGATAATAAAAAAATAAAAGATTTAAATAAATTCACACTTTATGCTGCAAATCAATTTATAGTCGCTACTCCAACGCTTAAAAGAGCTTGTAAAGATATTAAAAATGAGCTTGATGAAAGGTTAGAATATTTTAAAAAACAAGGCAAATTATTAGAAGCACAACGCTTAGAACAGCGAGTTGAATTTGATTTAGAAATGCTAGAAACTACAGGAATGACTAAAGGAATAGAAAATTATTCAAGGCATTTAAGTGGGCTTAATGCAGGAGAAACTCCTTATACTTTATTTGATTATTTTAAAATAAAACAAAAGCCATTTTTAGTAATTGTAGATGAAAGCCATGTTAGTTTGCCACAATTTAGGGGAATGTTTGCAGGAGATAGAGCTAGAAAGGAAGTGCTAGTTGAATACGGCTTTAGATTGCCAAGTGCTTTAGATAATAGACCATTACAATTTGATGAATTTATTAATAAAGATTGCTTTTTTTTATTTGTGAGTGCAACCCCTGCTGAATTAGAGCTTGAGCTTAGTGGTGAGTGTGTTTATCAGCAAATTATGCGTCCAACAGGACTGCTTGACCCTGAAATTAGCATAATTGATAGCGAAAACCAAATAGAGCATTTATATGATGAGATTAAAAAGGTGATTGCTAGAAATGAGCGTGTATTAATCACAACGCTAACTAAAAAAATGGCAGAAGAATTGCAAAGATACTACACAGAATTAGGTATCAAATGTAAATATATGCATTCAGATATTGATGCAATTGAGCGAAATGAATTGATAATTGGTCTTAGAAATGCAGATTTTGATGTGTTAATTGGAATTAACTTGCTTCGTGAAGGGCTTGATTTACCTGAAGTTAGTCTTATAGCTATTTTAGACGCTGATAAGGAAGGCTTTTTACGCTCAACTACGAGTTTAATTCAAACAATGGGAAGAGCAGCTAGAAATGTCAATGGAAAAGTAATTTTATATGCTAAAAAAATCACAAAATCAATGCAAGAAGCAATAGATATTACGAGTGAGCGAAGAAGCTTGCAACAAGCTTATAATAAATTGCACGGAATTACTCCAAGAAGTGTTGAGCGAAAATTAGAAAAGACTTTAAAACAAAACGAAGATAATGTTTCTATAAAAAAATCAAAAATAGAAAAAATGCCAGCAAATGAGCGGGCTAAATTAGTAAATGAATTAAGAGAAAAAATGCACCTAGCAGCAAAAGAGCTTGATTTTGAACAAGCAGCATTTTATAGAGATGAGATTAAAAAACTAAGAAGTATTTAATTTTATAATAAAGTCTAAAAAATACTTTTTTAAATTATAATTATGAAAATTTATGGAGAATGTTATGAATTTATTTAAAAAAGTAATGATTTTATTTGTTATTATCTTTCATTTATTATTAATATTGTTTATCAATTATTCTATGCCTAATTATAAAGCTGTAAATATTGTCGGTGCTGAAGTAAAAAGAATTGATAAAACAAAACTAGCACAAGATACACCCGAGTTAAGTAAGGATACGTATTTTATATATGTAAAAGATAATGAAAAAAGTAGAGTTTATAAAAATGAAGATACTAGATGGGGTTTTCCTTTTTATTTCAAATTTAATTCTGCTGATATACAAGCTAATGCTGTAAGCTTTTTAGATGAAAAATCATTAGTACAAATTAAATATTATGGATGGAGAATAAATATGCTAGATAAATTTCCTAATATAGTTTCAATTAAAAAATTAGATAATATAAATGATATATCTAATCCAATATTTAGCTATATTTTTTATATTTTAACACTTATATCTATGATATTTTTAATAAGTGCTATTATTAAAAAGAAGTAATTTAAATTCAATTTAAATTACTTAAATGATATATGTTTTTCAAATTCACTTAATCTTATAAATATACTTCTTAGTTCAGTTATTGTAGTCCAATTTTGAGTTAAAACACTAAAACTCGCTCGTACATTAGAAAAAGCATTATTTATTTGTATTAATACACCTAAAGACAAAGTACCTAAAAATAAATTCTCACCAACTAAAATAAATGCAAAAATTACCATAAATTGTTCATAAGTATAAAGCCATATATCAAAATACCCATAATGTAAAAATAATTTATTGTAGTTAATCTTAAGACCGGTAAATAATTCAAACATTGTCTTATCACTAGCATAATTTTTTCTATCATCTTCTGCTAAAACTAATTCTTTTCTAAATTTTGCCTCTGCTTTTTGATTATTATATTCTAAATGCGGTAATTTAATACCAACAAACCATGATATTATAAGACCACCTATACTAGCCAAAATAGCCCAATAAATTAGAGAAAAATCACTTTCAAATATTGGAGTTTTAAGACCTTTCCCAACTTCATAAAGTATAGGTAAAAATGCTATTAAAGTCATTAAAGCCTTTACTATACTAATACCTAAACTCTCAATAATTTTTGCAAAACGATAAATATCTTCTTGAATACGCTGAGATGAGCCTTCTATATTTTCATTATTATTTTTCCACTGATTTAAATATGCAAATGTTATAGCCTCTCTCCAAGCGAATGCAAAAAGTCTAGAAAAATAAGCTGTAATAGTAGATATTAAAACATAAGGAAAGGCTATGTAAGAAAAATTAAATAATTCACTTATAAATTGCTCATATGTACTATCCTTAGGAGCTTTTTGTAACAAATCATAAAAATCTTTATACCAAGCATTAATTTGAACATTCAACCAAGTCTGTGCATATAAGCTAAGCAATATAAAAGCCGTTCCACCCCAAGCCCAAAAAAACCATTTTTTAGTTAAATAAAACGACTTAAACATTAACAATCTTAGAAAATTAAATAGTATCTCCGTTAAAGATTGAGTTTTTAACCACTACATAATCAACTTTTCTAATATCACGAAGTTCTTTTCCACCTGCGTATGAAATTGAGCTTTGCAAATCTTCTCTCATTTCATTTAAGGTATCAAAAATATTTCCCCTAAATGGAACATACATTTTTTTACCTTCTACATTTTTACGCTCACCTTTTTGAAATTCACTTGCTGAGCCATAATATTCTTTCATTTTTTTACCATCAATTTCTATGGTTTTTCCAGGACTTTGCTCGTGTCCGCTAAATAATGAGCCTATCATTACAAAAGTAGCTCCAAAACGAATTGATTTTGCTATATCTCCGTGATTTCTAATACCACCATCTGCAATTATTGGCTTTTTAGCACTTTTAGCACACCAGCGAAGTGCTGCAAGCTGCCAACCACCAGTTCCAAAACCGGTTTTAAGCTTAGTAATACATACCTTACCAGGTCCAATACCAACCTTAGTTGCATCAGCTCCAGCATTTTCTAAATCCCTAACAGCTTCAGGAGTTCCGACATTTCCTGCTATTACAAAAGCATTTGGTAAATTTTCTTTAATATGTCCTATCATTTTAATAACACTTTCACTATGCCCATGTGCAATATCAATAGTAATATATTCAGGTGTTATATTTTGATTTTTAAATTCTTTTATTAAATTATACTCACTTTCTCCAACTCCAACTGATATTGATGAAAATAACCCTAAGCTATGCATTTTTTTTGTAAAATCTATTCTAGTTCTAGGTTCAAATCTATGCATGATATAAAAATAATCTTGTTTCGCAAAATCTATAGCTAACTTATCATCTATAATTGTTTGCATATTTGCAGGAACTACGGGTAATTTAAATTTTCTATTACCTAATTTTACACTTGTGTCGCATTCTGAACGAGAATTAACTATACATTTTGCAGGAATTAACTGCACATCTTCGTAATCAAAAACCAATAAATTGTTTAACATTTTTATCCTTTCATATAATTAATTTATTAAAATTTCTTGAGTATAAATTGCATCATCAATAGTTGCTAAATTATTAAAATCATTCGTTTTTATTAAATTTATAAATTCTTCATGTTCTATATATAAACTAGAATGCTTTATGATATCTATATTTTCATTATTTTTTAAAATTTTACAATTTAAAAAATCTAATTCATAAGTATTTACATTTGTATTTATTAAAGCCCTTCTAATCTTAATATTAAAATCCCATGAAGCTAATATTTCAATATTATCTGAATGAAGTTTTATGGTAGTACAAGGAAAATTCTTTTTAAATATATCAAATTTATTTTTTAAACCAAAAAAACTAGCCAAATCAATATCATGAACACTTAAATCTAAATCAACTCCAACATCATTAATTCTTTCTGGTTTAGGTGAAACTCTAATAAAATTTGCACTTAAAATATTTTCATCTGCAATAAGTTTTTTAAACATCAAACTAACTGGATTAAATCTTTCACAAAATCCTACACAAACATTATTATCCTTAGCTAATTCTTTAATACTATAAGCTTCTTTCATATCAAAACTTAATGGTTTTTCTATTAGAATATTTTTAATATTTTTATAAATTTTTTTAAAAATTTCAAAATGAAATTTAGTAGGAGTAGCTATGATAACTCCATCAATTTTATTTTTTAAAAGTTCATCAATACTTATAAAAAAATTATCATAATTATCTAACCAATTAGGTTTTATAACATCGTGTAAAAATAAATTAATATCTCTTTTTTTTAGCTCGGTGTAGTGGTTTTTACCCATTACACCAAGGCCTATTAATGCAATATTCACGCAAAAAATCCTTCTTTTTCTAAGCTAGAATTTAAATTATTTAATAGATTAATTTTTTCCCATTGAGTATCAAATGTAATTTCATTACCTTCTTCTGTAGAACTAAAACCACATTGAGTACTAAATTCTATTTGTTTTGAATTTATAACCTTTGCAGCTTCTTTTGCTCTAATTTTTAACTCATCTAAACTAGGGTTTTCTTTCACTTTAGTTGTAAGTAATCCTAAAACTACAGTTTGATTTTTTATAAATCTTAAAGGATTAAAATCCCCTGCTCTATCACTATCAAATTCTAAGAAAAATTTATTTATTTTAAGTTCACCAAATAATTTCTGTGCCACATATTCATATCCACCACTAGCACTAAAATGGCTCCTATAATTACCCCTGCAAATGTGAATTCCAGTTGTAATATTTTTAGGCATTGTATCTAAACTCTTATTTAAAAAATCAACATATTCATTTACACAGCTAATCGCATCTACTTTATTTGCACTTAAATTTGCTCTAAAATCTACGTCACAAAACGAACCAAAGCTAACATCATCAAGTTGTAAATATACACCACCAACTTTACTAAATTCGGCATAAAAATCTTCATATGCTTTTAAAATATCAACTTTTAATTTTGCATAATCTTTTCCATAATATTCAAATTCAACATTAAATCCACCTCTAATAAATAACATATAAATAAACATTGCTGGACTTGGAATTGTTAATTTTAAGCGATTAGTATCTATATTTAATTCTTTTGCTAACTCAACTAATCTTGCGTAATCTTTAATAAATGGATGATTTTTACATTCAATTTTTCCTACAATTTTAACACCTTCAGCTCTTGTTTCAATACCTTTAAAAATATATCCTTTTTCTCTTATTACTTTTTCTACACCGCTAAATCCCCAGTAAAAATCTAAATGCCACCAACTTCTTCTAAATTCACCATCTGTTAAGTAATAAAGCCCATTTTTATCACATTCAATTAACAACTCTTTAATGCATTCATCTTCAACTTTTCTTAATTGTTCACTTGTAATTTTTCCATTAGCAAACTCACTTCTAGCTGTCTTAAGCTTTATAGGTCTTAAAAATGACCCAACTTGATCTAATTTTCTCATTTATTCTCCTTTATTAAAAATTTCAATTATTTTACTTTGATCTTCATAGTTTAAGAACGCCGAGAAAGGAAGAGATAATATCTCATCACTAACCACTTTAGCAATAGGAAAATCTTTTTCATTATACCCTAAATATCTAAAACAAGGCTGTAAATGTAGTGGAGTAGGATAATGAATTGCTGTAGGAATGTTATTTTTTTGTAATTTTTTTATCACTTCTTGTCTATTTTCAACCCTGATACTATATTGTGCCCACACACTTTTATAACCATCTTTTACTTTAGGGACTATACAATTATTTAAATTATCAGTATAAATTTTAGCAATCTTATTTCTTTGTTCTATTTCTTTATCAAAATATTTAAATTTAACATTTAAAATCCCAGCTTGTATAGTATCAAGCCTAGCATTTAAACCTATAATTTCATGTAAATATCTTTCCTTACTTCCATGATTAATTAATAAATTTATTGTGTTTGCTAAATTTTCATCATTTGTAAAAATAGCCCCACCATCACCATAACATCCAAGTGGCTTTGAAGGAAAAAAACTTGTCGTGCTAATATCAGCTATACTACATGAAACATTGTTAAAATCATCTTTAGCACCAAAACTCTGTGCCGCATCTTCAATTAAATAAATGTTATATTTTTTACAAATTTCTTTTAATTTAATTAAATTTGGCATTTGACCGAATATTGAAACCGCTAAAATAGCCTTTGTTTTAGATGTAATTTTTGATTCAATTTCATTTATGTCAAGATTATAATCAATATCACTAATATCTACAAAAACAGGCTTAGCACCTATTAATGCAATCATTTCTGAACTAGCTATAAATGTAAATGGCGTAGTAATTATCTCATCACCTTCTTTAATCCCTAAAGCTTTCAATGCTAAAAATAAAGCACTAGTCCCATTTGAACAAGCATAAGCATATTTTACATTAACATAATTTGCTAAATTATTTTCTAATTCCTTAACTTCTTGTCCACCTATATAATTTGTATTATTTAATAAATTCTGTATTTTATCATCAATTTCAAATTTATATTTATCATACTGTGATTTAAGATTACAAAAGGCTATCATCATTTTTCCTTAAAATTAAATGACACATTCTACTAATTTTTTCTAATAATTAATTCTTTTATACCAAAAATTTAAATCTAATGCATAATTTTTATTATTTTATTAGCATAAATTGCTTAAAATCATAAAAAATTATAAGGATATAAAAATGGATATAAGAAAAGAATTTTTAGAGTTTTTTGCTAGTAAAGGTCATGAAATTACCCCATCAAGCCCACTTGTGCCTGATGATGCGACTTTGCTTTTTGCAAATGCAGGAATGGTTCCTTTTAAGAGTATTTTTACAGGTGAAGTGCCACGCCCAAATCCACCTAGAAAAACAAGCTGTCAAACTTGTATTCGTGCAGGTGGAAAGCACAATGACTTAGATAATGTTGGTTATACTGCAAGACATCATACATTTTTTGAAATGTTAGGAAATTTCTCTTTTGGTGATTATTTTAAAGAACAAGCAATTGCTTATGCTTGGGAATTTGTAACTGAGATTATAAAATTACCTAAAGATAGGCTCTATGTAACCGTTCATGAAAACGATGATGAAGCTTATAATATGTGGCAAAAACACATTGCAAAAGAACGCATTTATAAATTTGGAGATAAAGATAATTTCTGGCAAATGGGTGATACTGGCCCATGTGGTCCTTGTAGTGAGATTTTTTACGACCAAGGTGAAGAAAATTTTAAAAGTGATGAAGATTATATGGGTGGAGATGGAGATAGATTTCTTGAGATTTGGAATTTAGTTTTTATGCAGTTTGAAAAACACCCTGATGGAACTATGACAAAACTACCAAAACCTAGCATTGATACGGGTATGGGACTTGAGCGTGTAAGTGCTATTAAAGAAGGTAAATTTAGCAATTTTGATAGCTCATTATTTATGCCAATAATTGAAAAAATCGCAAGTTTAGCAAACTTAAAATATGAATATAAAAGTGGAGCAAGCTTTAGAGTAATTGCTGATCATATTCGTTCAGCTACATTTTTACTAGCTCAAGGCGTAACATTTGATAAAGAAGGTAGAGGATATGTTTTACGCCGTATCGTAAGAAGAGCTTTAAGACATGGATATTTACTAGGATTTAAAAGTGCATTTATGTATAAATTAGTAGATATTGTTTGTGAATTAATGGGAGAGCATTATACATATTTAAATGAGAAAAAATCTTTTGTAAAAGAGCAATTATTAAGCGAAGAAGAGAGATTTTTAAATACTATTGAAAAAGGTATGCAAATCTTTAATGATGAATTAAACAATACTAAAGATATTTTTAGTGGAGAAGTTGCGTTTAAATTATATGATACTTATGGCTTTCCACTTGATTTAACTCTTGATATGTTAAGAGAAAAAAATCTTAAAATTGATGAAGACAAATTCAATGAACTAATGGCTAAACAAAGAGAATTAGCTAAAGCAAATTGGAAAGGTAGTGGGGATAAAGCAACTCACGGAGATTTTAAAGAATTATTAGATAAATTCGGTCTAAATGAGTTCGTTGGATATGAAAACACTGAAATTAAAGCAAAATTATTAGCTGCTTTAGATGAAGAATTTAAAATTGGAATTAAAAGCAAAAAAGCTTGGCTAATGTTTGATAAAACTCCGCTTTATGCAACAAGTGGTGGGCAAAATTACGATTTAGGTAGTATTTATAAAAATGATAAATTAGTTGCAAATGTGCTTGAAGTTGAGAAATTTTTTGATATTAATTTAGCTTTAGTTGAAATTGTAGGTGATTTTAATGTAAATGATGAATTATTAATCAAAATTGATACCGAAAGAAGAGCAGAAATCGCAAGACATCATAGTGCTACTCACTTGCTTCATTATGCGTTAAGAAAGGTTTTAGGAGAAAATGCAACTCAAGCAGGTTCATTTGTTGATTACAATAGAATTAGATTTGATTTTAATTTTACCCGTGCATTAAACGAAGATGAGCTAAAGCAAATTAGTGATATTGTAAATGATATGATTTATAAAGCTACAAATTCAAATATTCAAATAACTGATATTGAAAGTGCAAAAAAATGCGGTGCAATGGCGCTTTTTGATACAAAATATGGCGATAAAGTAAGGGTATTAACTTTAGGAGATAGCATTGAGCTTTGTGGTGGAACTCATGTTAGCAATACTTCAGTAATTGGCGATTTTATAATATTAAAAGAAAGCGGAGTAAGTGCTGGTGTTAGAAGAATTGAAGCAATAGCAAGTAAGGCTGCTAAAGAATACTCAAGGAATTTGATTGCGGAATTTGAAAATATCAAAAAAAGTCTAAAAACAAATGATATTTTAAAGAGTTTTGAGAATTTAAAAAATGAAATAAAAGAACTAAAAGACGCTTTAAAAAATGGTGCTAATAATTTAAATAGTGAGATTATTAACGGAATTAATGTTTGTGTTAGTGAATATAACGGGCTTGATATTAAAGCAGACATAGATGAGTTTAAAAATAAATTTGATAAAGCTGTTATTGTTTTAATCACTTGTAAAGACAATAAAGTAAGCATTGCGGTTGGCTCAAAAAATACTAGCGTTAAGGCTGGAAATTTAGCTAAGATTGTAGCTCAATTTTTAGGCGGAAATGGCGGCGGTAGAGATGATTTTGCTACTGCTGGTGCAAAAGATATTAGCAAAATTAATGAAGCTTTAGCTTTAGCAAAAGACGAAATCAAGAAGGTAATATGCTAGATATAAATAGCCTTCTTTTACCATTTATTCATTTATTAGCTGGAATTTGCTTTATAGGTCTTCATATAGGAATTAGAGCAAATGCTATTTTTTATTTTTGTGAAAATGAAAATGCTTTAATAAAAACCTTAAATATTTTAAGAAGGCAAATTTATACCTTTTTTATATTGATGATTATAATGGCTTTAAGCACTATATATGCAATTATTGATAATGGAACAAATCCTATGTTTAATACGTTAGCATCAACACAATGGTCTTTATATGTTTTTTTAACTATAAATTTATCATACATATATTATCAATATACACTATGTGTAGCGGCAAAAGAAAATAAATTATTAATATGCAATGAAAAAATTGCTTTAATAATTTATTATTTTATTCCACTTAATATTTTAATATCACTTATTGGTGTGCTTTTTGCATTAATAATTAGTACAATAATATAAGGAATTTTATGAAAAAAATATTTTATTTTATAGCAATTTGTTCTATCATATCAGTAGCAATAATTGGGTATTTTCTAAGTAATATTGAAAATAAAAACATTGATTTTAAAGATTTTGATGTAGATTTAACAACTCAATTTTATGATAGAAATGGCACTTTACTTGCAAATGTTTTTAACGAAAATAGAGCTTATGCTAGATTTGAAGAAATTCCACCAAGACTAATTGAAGCATTAATTGCTATTGAAGATACGAGTTTTTTTGAACACGAAGGAATTAATATTGATGCTATTTTTAGAGCAATTATTAAAGATATTCAAAAAGGTCGCTTAGCAGAAGGTGCTTCAACTCTTACTCAACAACTTGTGAAAAATCATTATTTAACAAGTGAAAAAAGTATTAAAAGAAAAATAAATGAAGCAATAATTAGTTATGAAATTGAAAAAAATCTAACAAAAGAACAAATATTAGAAAGATATTTAAACTTTATATTTTTAGGGCATGGATATTATGGGATTAAAACAGCTGCAGCTGGGTATTTTCATAAGGAATTAAACGAACTTAGCCTTAAAGAAATGGCTATGCTAGTTGGCTTACCAAAAGCTCCTAGCACATATGATCCTACAAAAAGAATTGATTTATCGCTTTCAAGAGCTAATGCGGTTTTAAAAAGAATGTATGATTTAGGCTGGATTAGTGAAGCTGAATATAAACAAAATGTAGCTTTAAAACCGATTGTTTATGATGAGAGTTTAACCCAAAATAAAGCTCCTTATGTAATAGATGAAGCTATTAGACAATTACAAGCTATGGGAATTGAAGACATTAAAACAGGTGGTTATAGAGTTGAACTTAGTGTTGATTTGAGTACTCAAAAAATAGCTGAAGAAGCTATTAAGTTTGGATATGATGAACTTATCAAAAGAGATAAAGATATAGATTTAAACCAAATCAATGGAGCTATGATAGTTACAGAGCCTAGTAGCGGGGATATTTTAGCTTTAGTTGGTGGGGTTGATTATTATAAAAGTAATTTTAATCGTGCTACTATGAGTAATCGCCAAGTAGGTTCAAGCTTTAAGCCATTTGTATATCTTACAGCTTTAAATCTTGGATATTCACCTGCTAGTGAGATTGCTGATATTGCGAGAGTATTTGAAACTCGTGATGCACAGGGTAAGAAAATGATTTGGAAGCCTAAAAATTATGGAAAAGATTTTAATGGTTTAATCACTCTTAAAGAAGCACTTACAAAAAGTAGAAACCTAGCTACAATTAACTTATTACTTGATACTAGCCTTAGTTTTGTTCATCAAACAATTACTAAATTTGGTTTTACAAATGTTCCACAAGATTTATCAATAGGATTAGGTTCTTTTGGTGTTAGTCCTTATAATTACGCTGAACTTTATAGCATTATTTCAAATTATGGAACAAAACAACCTATTAGATTGATTACAAAAGTTACTGATAAATTTGGTAATGAAATTGAGTTAAAAACCAAAGAAGCAGAAGAATTTGTAAAACCTGAACAAGCTTATTTAATGATTGATATGATGAAAAATGTTGTCGCAGCCGGAACTGGTGGTGCAGCAAGAATTGCAGGACTTGAAGTAGCTGGAAAAACAGGGACATCAAATAAAAGTATAGACGCTTGGTTTGTAGGTTTTACGCCTAGTATTCAAGTAATAACTTGGTATGGTAATGATAATAATAAGCCTATGAAATATTATGAAGGTGGTGCTAGAACGGCTGCTCCTGTATTTAGATATTTTATGCAAAAATATTTAGCAGAAAATCCAAATATTAAAAGAACTTTTGATATACCAAAAGGCGTTGAAAAAAGAGTAATTGATGGTAAAACTTGGTTTTATACAGATAAATCACCTTTACCAAAAGCAAGTAGAAATGACATATTAAAACAACAAGAAGAAGATGGATTAATGTTTTAATATTTAATTATTTTAGTTCCTATTTTAAATAATTTAAAATAGGAATTTAATTTTTAGACTTCAAATTATTAGCATATAACTTATAAAACATATCACTACATAGCTAGAATAATTATTACTAATTTTAAATGTAATAATTTGCTTATAATATAAAATCTTGAAATTAAAAGCTTTTAAATTTTAATTTTAAAATCTAAATTTCTAATTTAATTTCTATAATTTAGTGATTATAAATCTAGCAATTTTTGTATCATAAATTAGTAATATCTTTAATAATTGAGCTAATTTCTATAAAGCCATCAACTTCTCTTAAAAACAAATACTCATTTGAAGGTTGTTTTAGCGCTAAATAATTTTTACCTAAAACTTCATTGCAATATAAATAACTAGCAAAACTCCCACTCCCACAAGCGCTCTCATAAAATAAAGTCTTAATATCTCTTACCCAGACAATAGGCTCAAGGCAATCACCTTGTAAATACATAAAACCACTTGCTTTTTTGTCTAAAAAATCATTATCTTTTAAATATGAATATGCAAATTCTTTTAAATTAATTTTAGATAAATTTAATTTTTTCGTATAAATAATATGAAAAATATCTCCTAAATCTACATAATATATATCATCATCAAGCTTATTTAATTTATATTCATTTTTAAATCTTAAATAATAAAAATTATCATCTTTATATAGTTTTTTAATATTATTATCTTTTATAAAATCACTGCTACTAATACCGCATAAATAATCTTTATCATTTAGTTTAATTTTTGTAGTTTTTAAATTATTAGTATCTAAAAAATACTTTCCCGCACATCTTAAAGCATTAAAACAAATCTCTCCACCTGCCATTTTTAATTCATAATCTTGTATAAAGCCAACTTGTTCAACATCTTTATGCTTAGATAAAATCTCATTATTTATACTTTTAAAATCTAAGTTATTAATACCAATAACCAAAGCTGTAGTATTTCCTGCTGGATAATATAAATTATATTTATACATTTTTTACTCCTTTAATTTTCTTTATCTTAAACAAGCTTAGTTAAAATGGCGTAAGAGTATGGTGGATAATCGCTTTTAATTAAGAGGAAAGTCCGGGCTGCAATAAGATGAGGTTCCATCTAACAGATGGCTAGAGCAATCTAAGGGAAAGTGTAACAGAAAATAAACTTCCTAATTTTAGGTAAAGGTGAAACGGCGGGGTAAGAGCCCACCAGTGATTATGCGAGTAAAAGCAATTCAGCTTATAAACCCAACCTGCAGCAAGAAGGGGTGGTTTTTATCTTATATTTTAAACCCTTCGCTAGAGTGCTATTGTGAAATAGTAAGTAGATAAATGATTATCCAAGACAAAACCCGGCTTATAGCCATACTCTTTTAAGGATTAGGATGCAAATTAGAGTTTATTATGAAGATACTGATTGTATGGGGATTGTCTATCATACAAATTATTTAAAATATTGTGAAAGAGCTAGGAGCGAATGGTTTTTCGCTAATGAAGGAAAAGATTTATTAAAAGAAAATCCTTTTGCATTAAGAGAAATTAAGGCTATTTATAAAGCACCTGCTAAATTAGGAGATATTTTAGAAGTTAAAAATATTCTTGTAGGATTTGATAAATATTGTTTAGAATTAAAGCAAATAATTTATAAAGATGATAAAGCTATTTTTGAAGCTTTTATAAAATTAGTTCATATAAAAGATGGCAAACTATCTCCAATTAGTGAAGAATTAAAAGAATATTTATCAGTTAGATAAATATTCTTTTAATAATATTATTTATACATTTTCAACAAAATCTTTATCTAATAAACAAAACTAAATTTATAAATCTGTAAAATAATCATATGTATTGCATACTTTTAAATTACTTACTCAATATTAGATTAATCAGTATCTATCATCACTAAGATATGAATTTGCACTAAAATCTTTATTGTATATTATGTCATTTATAAGTTTTTTATACTTTTCATATTTATTTTTGTCTAATGATAGTAGCTAATTTTTCATAATTTTATAATTTAATTTTATATTTTTAATATCTTTTAAATATTATTATCATAAGATTTTGAAATATCAAATATTTTAAATTTATATAACATTAAAAAATTTTGTCTAGATTATATTAAAAACTTATTTGATGAACTATAATTTTACACCTTAACATCATAATTAACTTAATATTAACTAATATTTGTTTTGAATATCAAAAATATTCTATTTTAAATTTTTTAAATACACTAATATTTAAAAATATACTATTAGGAATTTAACTTTTTAATTTTTTATATATTAAATATACATTGATTAATCATTGTATTAATATTATCATCCATATAATTTTTATAAAAATCTTGATTTCTAAATAAAACTAATAATCAAATAATTTTTTATAGCAAAAATAAATTTTTAACAAAAGTACAATAGCCTTTAATACCATTGCTGTAAAATAAGCTCTAAGTTTTTATCACTTAACTCATTTATTAAAATAAAAAATAAATCACTAGTTTTTACAATACATATTTAACCAAACAAATAAAATTGATAAATTCAACAGTAATTTATCGCATTATTTTTAAATCTATCATTTCTTATACTTTACATAAAAAATATAAAATATTTAATAATTTTTTATTTAGCTACTAAAGTAACTAAATAAAAATATCTGTAATACTACCTCTCACATAATCATTATAGCCATCTAAAGGGTTTTTATTATTGTAATAATATAAATATACTTTTATATCATTATGACTTTTTCCATTTACTTTAAAGATACTTTCAAAGCCTTTTATTTTATCTATCGAATTTTGACTACAAGTTAAACCTTTAGGGTCTATAAAATATATGCTCTCAATTCCACTTGCTCTATCTTTTAACCAAAAAATAAAATCAGGGTAAAATTTTCTATAAATTTGACTTTGTGTATCAAAATAAGGGATATAAATATCATCTACATTTTCAACAATTCTACTACCCCTCCCCACTCACTATCATTTAAAAATTATATTCTTAAATATTTATTTAATATTCCATTTATCTTATTACTTATATCATTTTGATAACTTTCAAGTTCAAGAATTTTATTCTCTATTTTATCTATAATGTTGATTAAAAGTTTTTGTTTATCAATAGGTATTAATGGTATTTCAACTTCATCTTTTAAAATTTGAGAATTTAAGCTAGTGCCAAATGTATTTTTATTTTTTAGATCTAAATCTATAACTTTATTTTTAAATAGATAAAACAAATACTTATCTAAAACTATATTTTTATCCTTAGGTATAAGCCCAGCAATGGCTTCATTTGTATATAAATCAGCTCCGGCTAATGCTATTTTTCCTATGCTTAATTTAAAACTTAATAAAGTAGTCCCACTTGGTATTAACTTAACATTTGATTCTTTTACACCTAGTTCTGTGATTTTTTCTTTTGTATCAGATATTATATTGCCATTCATTTCAGCAATACTAACCCATAAATTATTTCCACCATAGTATAAATGATTTTTCCTACTAGGTGTACCGCCGATTAAAAACTTATTGAATTTTTTAATGACTGTTTTCTTTTATTTTTTTCATTATTAATTTTGGTAATTCTACCAAATATATTTAACTATAATATAAAAGTGTTTATTAATGTAAAAAAAATATAAAATAAATCCAATATAAACTTAATTTTTTACTTAATTAATTTTTAAATATAACTAATTAACTACAATTTAAACTTAAAAAAATATAATTACTAGTATTATGCATTACAAGGGTTAATTTGAAAAATATGATAAATAAAGTCTTTTATAAAAGCTCTAGTAATATGAGTGAAGTAAAAGATAATTCAGTAAAACTTATAATTACATCTCCACCATATTTTAATATTAAAGATTACAGCAAAAACGGAACTCAAAATTTTAAGCATTCAGAAATTTTAAACGGTGATATAGGAAATATGAATAATTTTAATTTATATATAAAATCCTTGGTTGATGTATGGAAAGAGTGCGAAAGGGTTCTAGAGCCAAATGGCAAAATTTGCATAAATGTACCCTTAATGCCAATGCTTAAAAAAGACTTAAATACTCATTACAATAGGCATATTTTTGACTTACAAAGCAGCATTCAAAATAGCATTTTAGAAAATACTAATTTATTTTTATATGATTTGTATATTTGGAATAGAACTAATACTTCTAAAGGATTGATGTTTGGCTCGTATCCTTATCCAGGCAATTTTTATGCACAAAATACTAGCGAATTTATAGTTGTTTTTGTAAAAGATGGTAAGCCAAAATTTAAATCTCAAGAAATAAAAGAAAAAAGTAAATTAACTCAAAGCGAATGGGTAGAATACACCAAACAAATTTGGAATATCCCTATTCCTAGTAAAGGCGATTTAGCTTTTGGAATACACCCTGCTATAATGCCTGAGCAAATTCCTTATAGATTAATAAAGCTTTTTTCTTTTATTGATGATGTAGTTTTAGACCCTTTTACAGGAAGTGGAACTACATTAAGAGTGGCTAAAATGCTAAATAGAAAATATATAGGTTATGAATTATACGAACATTACAAAAATGTCATAAATAAAAAATTAGAAGGTCTATTTTGAAATTAAATTATAATGAAATTTATAACCTTGATGTATTTGATTTTTTAAAATTTATAGAAAATAATTCCGTTGATTTAGCGATAATTGACCCACCTTATAATTTAAAAATCGCAGATTGGGACACTTTTTTAACTTTAGATGATTTTTTAAAATTTAGCTACAAATGGATAGATGAAGTATTACTAAAACTAAAACCTAATGGTAGTTTTTATATATTTAATACCCCTTTTAATAATGCTTTATTTTTAAATTATCTACAAAACAAAAGTTGCTATTTTAAAAACTGGATTACTTGGCATAAAAAAGACGGTTTTGCTAACGCTAAGAAAAAATATAACAATGCAAGTGAAAGCATATTATTTTATACAATGCACGATAAAAAATACACTTTTAACGCTGATAGTATAAGAGTAGAATATGAAAGCAAAGAAAGGATAGAACACGCATTAAAAAAAGGAATCTTAAAAAATGGTAAAAGATGGTATCCTAATCCAAATGGCAAATTATGTACCGAAGTATGGGGGATAACTAGCCAAAAACACAAAGAAAAAATCAATGGCAAAACACAAAAACAAAAGCATCCAACAATAAAACCCTATGAAATGATAAAAAGAATGGTTTTAGCTAGTAGCAATGAACATGATGTGGTATTAGATTTATTCGCAGGTAGTGGAATAGGATTAAAAGTTTGCCAAGATTTAAATAGGCTATATCTTGGCACTGATATTAATTATTAAATAGAATTTAGCAACATCTCATTAATTTTTTCTAAAACTTCTTTTAAGCTTTTCAGATATTTTACATTTTTATCATATAAGCATTTTACTATATGTGGTGGTATACTAAAATCAATAAAATTCATATCATAATCATTAAAATCTAATTTTATATTTTTACTGCAATTTTGACTTATTATTGAATGACTATGTGCATCTATTAAAATTAAATTTTCCCAACGGTCTAATTCTAAAAACTCTTCTTCTGTTTTAGCTAAAAGCAATGGCACTATGTGGTGCAATTCATAGCCTTTTCCTTTAATTGTATTTTTATCAATTTTATGGTTTATAAAGTATTCGTCTTTTGTTTTATTTGAGCGATTTAATAGTTTTACTGGGTTTTTTACTATACCGTTATTTTGTTTGCTTCTTAGACTTAATTCATCTTTATTTATCTCCCCAACGCTAAATAAGATACCGAAATCAAACAACATAAAAAGCTGTTGAGTTTCATTTATCCAATTATGAAAATCTCTTTTTTTAGTTTTATCAAGTCCTTTAAAGATATCATTGTTTTTAGGATTTGCGTATTTTTTGATAATCTCTACTATCTTTTCTCTTTGAAATCTTGATAATTTTTTAAAACTTTTAATATATTCTAAAACATCATTAAATTTTACTTTATCAATCTCAGTAACAAAAAGCATAAATTCTATCTCGCTAATACTTTTTATCTTATTAGTATCTAACAAAAGCATAAATTTTAAAAGCTTAGTATCAAAACCACAATGTAAATTATCTAGGGCTAAAGACCAAAACCTAGCAGCATCAAAAATTTTATTTTCTCTTATGTTATTTAAAAATTTATATCCTAATTCTGTGATATTTATATATTTGGTATTTGACCTGATGTGTGGATTGTTTAACTTACCTTTGTTATTAAATCTATTAACAAACCCCATTCTAGCCATATCTACTAAGTGGTTTTTTCTCAAACTATCTTGAGTGGTTCTATCCATTTTCTTAGCAATATTGCTAGTAAGCTCGGCATATTGCAATTCATCAGGTGTATTACTCGGCCTTTTACTCATATCTGTGGTTCTTATTTGTAACACTTGCAAATTATATTTATTCAAAATTTTATCTATTTCATCTAAAATAATAAAAATATCATCTTTTGTATATCTATTATGTTGCGATAGATGTTTTCCTCTATAATCGTCTCTTTTTAATCTATCAATCAAATAATCAGTCCCTGCAAAAGGAATCATTTTTAATTCTTTTTCCAAATCACTCAAAGTAAAACTATAACTCATTTAACCCTCCTTATGTTACTAATTTATTTATATTATTTAATAATTCTTAATAATAATAAAATAAAAAACATCTCATTACTAAATCATTTAAAATACCCATCAAGTAATTCACAAATGCTGTGAATTGTAAAAATATGCACTTCTTGGATTCTAGGAGTATCTAAACTAGGAGCTTTTAAAGTAAAATATGGACTATCTTTTAATTTCTCACTCGCCATTAAAATACACTCGCAATTCATACTATTTGCTACTTCAAGCGCTTTAATCACATTTTTACTAGTCCCACTCGTGCTTATTCCAAATACTACATCACCTTGCTTTGCAATAGCTTCAACCTGTCTAGCAAATACAAATTCATATCCATAATCATTTCCTATAGCTGTTAGCGCTGAAGTATCTGTGCTAAGTGCAATAGCGCTTAAGCCTTTTCTTTCTGTTTTGTATCTACCACTTAATTCAGCCGCAAAATGTTGAGCATCTGCAGCACTTCCACCATTACCAAAAATCAATATTTTTTTGCCATTTTCTAAAGCTTTTTTTATAATCTCATAAGCTTTTATAATCTCATTTAAATATTTTTCATCAATTCTATTAAAAGCATTTTTATGCTCGTTTAATTCATACATTAATTTATTAATCATTATTTTTCCTTATTTTCTCTATAATACTTGTGCTTGAAAAACCTTTTTTAAATTCTATTAATTTAACTTCCTTAGCAAATTCAGCTCCAACTACTACTTTTCCTTCGTAATCAGCACCTTTTACTAAAATATCAGGTTTTAAAACTTTTATTATTTCAAGTGGTGTATCTTCATTAAATTCACATACAAAATCCACAAACTCTAAAGCATTTAACATAGCTTTTCTAGTCATTATATCATTAATAGGGCGCTTATTTCCTTTCAGTCTTTTTACACTATCGTCTGAATTTAACCCTACTATAAGAATATCTCCTAACTCCTTTGCACTTCTTAAATAACTTAAATGCCCATAATGTAAAATATCAAAACACCCATTTGCAAATACTACTTTTTTTCCTTTACTAAGCTCTTTTATCTCATTAATATCTTTGCATTTATAAAATTCATTATCAAAGTTAATAATTTCATCAAGTCCAACACTAACAGCACCGATTTTTCCCACAACTATAGCCGCAGCTTTATTTGCTAAATCTATACTTTTACTAATACTAAAATCATTCGCTAGAAAAAATGATAACGATGATATAACACTATCCCCTGCACCAGTAACATCAAAAACCTCCTTAGCAAGAGCGTAATGATGGTTTAATTTATTATCATAAAGTGCTGCTATACCATTACTACCTAATGTAATTAAAGGAATTTTTAAATTTAACTCATTTTGCATTTTCATTAAAGCGTTATTCAATTCAAAATCATCTTTATCATTAAATTTACCTAAAAACTCGCAAGCCTCTTTATAATTAGGAGTAATGATATCAACTCCACTAAATTTATAAAAATCTTTTTTTGGGTCAGCTAATGTTAAAATATTTTTATCTTTTGCATAATTTATCAATTTTTTAGCTAAATAAGGGGTTATTACGCCTTTTGCGTAATCACTAAACACTATAACATTATAAGTATTTTGTTCTATCATAGAAAATAATTTATTAGCAATATCTTCACTAATTTCATCTGTGCTTTCTATGTCAATTCTTACAATTTGCTGATTTGAACCAAAAATACGAGTTTTTGTAGATGTTTTTCTATCATTTAATTTTAAAATATAGGAATTTATTTTTTGAATTTTTAGTTCATTTTCAATAAATTTTGCACTTTCATCATTTCCTAACACACTTAATATATCAACACTAGCCCCTAAAGAAGCTAGATTACTAGCAACATTTGCCATTCCGCCTAAGACCTTTTTCTCGCTAGTTGGAGTAATTACAGGAACAGGTGCTTCAGGACTTATTCTATTACAATTTGCAAAAACATAAATATCGTATATTAAATCTCCCACTACAAGTGCTTTTATATCCTTCATTCAAAATCCTTTTTAACATCTAATAAATTACAAATTTGCTTACACGAAACCTCACTAAAATCATCACTAAAAAAATAACGATTTTTAATATTTGCATTATAAGCTGCTTGCATATCACTTGGTTTATCACCTATAAAAATTGAATTATTTAAATCTATATTAAATTCATTTGCTGCACTAAAAATTAATCCAGCTTTTGGTTTTCTACATTCACAATTATCAGCTGGAGTATGCAAACAAGTATAAATTTTAGTAATTTTTATTTGATGATTAGAAAATTCTTTAATTATTGCATTATTAAAATTTTCCATTTGTTCTTTTGTAAAATACCCACGCCCTACTCCACTTTGATTCGTGATAATAAATATTAAATATCCTTTATCTTGAAAAAATTTAACAATTTCAAAAATATTAGGTATAAATTCTAACTTTTCTAATTCATAAACATAAGAAAAATCTTTATTTATAACACCATCTCTATCTAAGAATAAAGCTTTTTTTTGATTTTTCAACGCATTTTTACGATTTTCTAAAATAATCGCATCTTGTAATGATTCCTCACTATCATTAAGCTCTAAAAATCCCCTATTTTCTATAAATTGTTTATTCTTAAAACCCCATACAAATGCTAAAATAACAATAAAAGCTAAAAATATAGACATACCTATCATAAGCA
Organism: Campylobacter sp. MG1; assembly: GCF_026616895.1. Classification (NCBI taxonomy): domain Bacteria; kingdom Pseudomonadati; phylum Campylobacterota; class Epsilonproteobacteria; order Campylobacterales; family Campylobacteraceae; genus Campylobacter; species Campylobacter sp. MG1. Next base: position 61,329 of record NZ_JANYME010000004.1, on the reverse strand, counting down.
TTAAAACATTTTCCATAAACCATCCTTATAGTATAAGTTTATGAAAAGTTTTTTAATAAATAATATAAATTTGTTTAAGCTTTTTTGTAGTAATTACACGAATATTCTACTTTATAATCTATCTTATTTAATTTTAAATTCTCTTCTATAATTTTTTTCTTTTTATCGTGCTCCATTGGATTTATGGTATTTAAAATACCTCTAGCTATACCTTCTAAACATTTTTTATTAATCCCTATTGACATATCATCATCACCCCAACCAGCCTTGTGTCTTGTGCCTGTGCATAAAAATGATATGCTTATATTTTTATTTTGTAAAATTCTAGTAGTACTTTCATAACAAATTGCTTGATTTCCTATAACTTCAAGATTATCACAAATTCCATAACTATATGTATATCCTTGAAAAATACGCATAGCATTATAAGGATTGCAAATAAAAATTATAACATCAGGTAAATTTAAATAATTTTCAATAGGAGCTATAACAACTCCATAATTTTGCTCTTTAAAGTAGTTTAATTTTGAACGAACATTAAAAGCTGTTTTATCGTCTTTATAAAGCCCCCAACTAGCCCATCTTTGTCCTTTATCATTCAATGTATCAGATGGATTTATACCTAATACTCTAGGAGCACTTTTGCACTTAAAATCAGCTTCTTTTGCCTTATAAGCAGCTCCCATAGCAGCCATTCTTACCATAGCACAATAATTAAGAGTCTTTGATGGCTCTTTAAAATCAATTTTTTCATATTCTTCTTTTGAATTAATTAATTTAATTCCTATAATTTTATACTTTAAAATTAGTGAAGAATAAAGTGTATTAACAATATCAATATAATTCATATTAGTCCTTATAAAACTCAAAAACTCCAGGAAAAGCAGCATTTATCTTATCTTGCACACCTTTATCTTTAAAACTATTTGCAAAATCAATTGCCCATTTTGCATTTTCATTTTTTGCCTTTACAATAACACCCATAGGAACATTTATCATTTCATTATCTCTTGCTAAATAACTTTTTGGGTCTTTTTTAGCATTACTCATATGAGTAAAAAACACGCAAGCAGCATCTAATTCATCCAATGCTTTTACTGTTTGGGCTTGGTCTAAATCTATTATTTGTATATTTTTAGGATTTTGTATAATATCAATAATTGTAGGATTTTTTACATTTTCATTTAATTTTATAAGCCCTATGTTTTCTAAAATTCTAAGTGCAATTTGCATATTCATAGCATCGTTCATTATTGCAATTCTTGCATTTTGTGGAATTTCTTCAATATTTTTATATTTTAAAGAATAAAGTCCTATACCCGTATAATAACCATAAGGCTTAACCATCACTAAATCTCCACCCTTACTAGTATTATAATTTTCTATAAATTTTTTATGCTGACCTAATGAAATATCAACTTCTTCACTATTACAAGCCTCAAGGCAAACTGGATTTGCATCAAGTAAAATAAATTCACTTTTATAGCCTTTACTTTCAAAAACAGGCTTAATAGCATCATAAGTTACTTTTGAAATCACAGTTCCACCGACTTTTATGACTTTTTTATCATCATTTGAACAAGCTATTAGCAAAAATACTAAAAGCAACAAAATACCTTTAAATATTCTCATTTTTTCTCCTTATTTAAGTTTGTAATAAATAATTTTGCTTATTTTTTCTATTAAAAAAACTATAATTATCAAAATAAAAACTATAAAATACATTATCATCTCATCATATTGTTGATAACCATAAGCAAGTGCAACTGCTCCTAAACCACCAGCACCAATAGCTCCTGCCATAGCACTCATATTTAGCATATTTACAAGCATTATTGTGTAGTTAGAAATTAAAGTCGGTAAGGATTCAACTAATAAAACCTTAAAAATAATTTGTAAATTTGTAGCACCAAAAGATTTTGCTACTTTTATTAAATCCTTATCAATAGTATTAAACGAATTTAAAGTCATTCTAGCTGCAAAAGGAGTACACGCTAATGTAATTGTAAAAATAGCTGCATTTACACCAATTGAAGTGCCTATAAAAAATTTTGTTATGGGAGTAATTGCTACCATTAAAATAAGGGTGGGAAATGATCTTATTAAATCAGTAAATTTTTCTGCTAAGAAAAATATAATTTTATTGGGCTTTAAACCATCTAGTTTAGTGATAAACATTAAAATTCCAAGTAAAAATCCAAAAAACACTGAAAAAACAAATGAAAAAAATATCATTTTTAAAGTTACTAAAATTGATGGAATAATTAATATATTCATATATTCAAATAATCTTGTATCACCAAACATTATCATCCTTTTGTTTATAAGTAATATCTAGACTTTTTAATAAATCTAAAAAAGTATTTTTATCAATCTCATTTATTGAAATATTAATTTGCATAGTAGAAGTATTATTAAAATGATGATAATTAGTACTTATAATTTCATAAGGATTATTTAAAATTTTTGATAAATCATAAAATATTTGCGTATACTTTTCATAATTTTTTATATATAAACTAAACTCTAAACCTGATTTATTAAGCCTAAAATCATCATTTAAGAAAAATTCACTGGCACTAAATAGATTAGATATCTCGCCATTTTTTATATAGTAAATTTCATCACAAATTGCCCTTACCACATTCATTTCGTGAGTTACTATAATTATTGTTATATTTAGTTTTTCATTTAATTCTTTTAATAGTTTTAATATTGATTCAGTAGTGCCTTCATCAAGTGCTGATGTACATTCATCACATAATAAATACTTAGGCTCTAACGATAAAGCCCTTGCTATTGCTACTCTTTGTTTTTGCCCACCACTTAATTCATTAGGTTTTACATAAAGTTTATCAAAAAGCCCTACTAATTTTGCAAGTGATTTTACTTTTAAATCAATTATATTTTTATCATATCCCCAACACTGCATAGGTAAAGCAATATTATCATAAACATTTTTTCTTGATATTAAAATATAATTTTGAAATATCATACCTATATTTTTTCTAGCTATTCTTAGTGCTTTTTCATCTAAAGTATTGATTAATTGATTATCTATATAAATTTCACCACTTTGAAATTTTTCTAAGCCATTTATACAAGATAGTAATGTAGATTTTCCTGAGCCACTTTTGCCTAAAATTGCACAGATTTTACCATCATTTATTTTCAAGGATATATTGTTTAAAATTTTATTATTATTGTAAAATTTATTTAAGTTTTTTACAACTATCATTGATTTCCTTACGCCAATTTGTATGCATAATTTCAAATTCTATAAACAAAATACAAATAACAAGTAATTAAATTTATTGTAATTTTTATGCTATACAATTAGCAAAATTATTTTAGAAAGTCATTAGGTAATGAATACGCTTATATTTGGAATTGTTTTTGGATTTTTATTAGCAAGATATAGATTTTGCTTTTTTTCTGGTTTTAGAAATCTTTTTTATTTTAAAGATTTTTCATTTGTTAGTGCTTTAAGTTTTTGTATATTTTTACAATCTCTTGGCTTATTCACATTAGAACATTTTAAACTAATTACCATACCCGAGTTTAAATTCTCAATACTTGCTACTATTATAGGTAGCTTTGCATTTGGCGTTGGAATGGCGTTTAGCAAGGCTTGTGTTAGTGGTAGTTTTACTAGAGTTATTAATAATAGTTCTTATTTAATAACGGCTTTTTCTTTTGCTTTTAGTATGGCTTTATTTAATGGAATATTTAAAAAATATATAGATATTTTTACAAAAAATGAGCTTACTAATATTCATACTTTTTTAAATATTTCGCCTTTTATCTTAGTGATTTTACTTGGAATTTTAAGTATATATTTAATCTATAAAGCCAAAAAAATCAGTATTCTAGCAATAGTTTTAGCAATTTTAAGTCTTTTAATGTGGAAAATGATTGGTTTTAGTTTTACTTTATCAGTGCCTAGTAAAAATATGATTTTATATCTAGTAACCAATCAATATAGGTATTTAGATTCTGGAGTTTATTTTTTATTTGGTTGTATTTTAGGTGGGATTGTTGCGAATTTAAAATCATTTTCGCTTCAAGGTGTATCGCTAAAACAAGGATATTTTAGTGTAATTGGAGGCTTTTTGATGGCTTTTGGAGCTTCTCTTGCAAGTGGTTGCAATGTGGCAAATATTTTAATAGCTAGTGCTTATTTTAGCTTTCAAGCTTTTATATTTTTACCTTTTATGCTTTTTGGATTTTTGATTATTTTAAGGAGAGTATCGTGAAAAAATTAATTTTATTGTTTGCACTTATTTTTAGTGCTTGTTTTAATGCTGATAATGTTAAATTATTAAATACTGATGAGTTTAAAGCTAGATTAAATAGTGATTATTTGATAATTGATACAAGAATTGATAGTTATTATAATGGTTTTAGCGAAGATGGGGCAAAAAACGGCGGTCATATTAAAGAGGCTTTAAATATTAGTGCTTTATCAATGGATTTTATTGAAAATAAAAAATTTGAAGAATATTTCAAAGGCAAAGGCATTACAAAGGATAAAAAGCTCGTATTTTATGGCTCTAATTTAGATGAGATAAAAAAAGTTAGCTCGGAGTTTTTAGCTCGTGGTTATAAAGGCGAGATTTATGCTGATTTTATAGATTATGCAAATAATAATGATTTAGTAAAACTTAAAAATTATCAACTAGCAGTCTATCCTAAATGGCTAAATGATTTAATGCAAGGCAAAAAAGTTGAGAGTTTTGATGGCAAAGACTTTATGGTTTTTGAGGTTAGTTGGGGAGAAAATAGTGATGAATACAGCGAGCATATAAAAGGTGCTTATCATTTTAATACGGATTTAATAGAGAATGCTCCTGTTTGGAATTTAAGTGATGCAAAAACTTTAGAAAATAATCTTTTAAACTTAGGGATTACAAGTGAAAAAACTATAATTTTATATTCTAAAAATCAAATGGCAGCTTTAAGAGTGTTTTTTGCATTAAAATACGCTGGGGTTAAAGATGTTAGATTTTTAAATGGTGGGCTATATTCTTGGCAAGAAGCAGGATTTAGCATAGAAAAAACTCCAAATATACCTAATAAAGAAAGTGATTTTAAAGCGATAATTCCTGCAAATGCTAATATAAATATATCAATGCCAGATGATATTAAAAATTATAAAGGGGATTTAAAGCTAGTAAGTATTAGGGCTTGGGATGAGTTTATAGGCAAAATTAGTGGTTATGATTATATACCAAAAAGCGGTGAGCCAAAAGGAGCTATTTGGGGATTTGCAGGGACAAATTCATCTAATGTGGCTGATTATTACGACCCTGATGGAACGCTTAGAAATCCTTATGAAATATATGAATTATGGCAAAGTCAAGGCATTAATAAAAATGATAATTTAGCTTTTTATTGTGGCACAGGCTGGAGAGCTAGTGTTGCTTGGTTTATTGCCTTACTTGATGGTTGGGAAAATATTTATGTATATGATGGTGGCTGGAATGCTTGGCAAATGGATGAGAGCTTAGAAGTGCAAAAGAATTTAGATTTAGTTAAACCTGATTCAAAAAACGATTATGGAGCAGTGTTTAAAGAAGGTGCTAGTTGTAAAAGCTAATCAAAAGCTATTCTTAAAGAATAGCTTTAATCATCATAGTGTTAAAGCCACTTAATATCAAAATTTATTAGATAATTAATAGAATTATTTAACAATCTTCTACACTATAAAATGATTATAAAGAGTATATGTAACACGAAATAAAATTATTATAATTGTTAAAATGAGAGTTTTGCTAAGTGTAGGCTCAAAAAAGCTCTCGCTTAAATTAATTTTGTATTTTTTGATTAAGCGATGAGCTTTTAAAATTTTTATAGTTTTTAATTATCTAAATTGCCTTCTTTCAAATTTTGCTTTAGGTTTTGCTCCATCCATTGTTTTAATAGCACCAATACAAAGCGCTACATCTATTAGAAGATAGAAGTAGAACCCAAAATTAGTTAATTTATCAAAAAAACTATCACCTAAAAAACTAATAAAAAATATTACATAAGCTAATGCAAAAGCAAAAAGTGAAATTATACCTCCTGCACTACTCCCATCGTCGTAAGTAATTTCAGCTTGACAGCCCCTACATACTTTTACACCAAATCTTAATTCCTCATCACAAAAAGGACATATCATCGTTTTTGTATCTTTTGACATAATTTTCTCCTATTTTGATTTATTTGTTAAATAATAAAAAAAACAACGCATTGTAAATATTTTCAGCCTTTCGTAATACCTTAAATTACTTAATCGTATTGCTATTAGTTTTAAAAAACTTGTTTGTTTAGATTGATTAGAGCTTAGAAGTGCAAAAGAATTTAGATTTAGTTAAACCTGATTCAAAAAACGATTATGGAGCAGTGTTTAAAGAAGGTGCTAGTTGTAAAAGCTAATCAAAAGCTATTCTTAAAGAATAGCTTTAATCATCATAAAAATTATTGCTATAGTCTAATTAGAACTAAATTATATTGATGGTCTTTAATAATATATATCATGGTATTTAATAATTTTAATCCAAGTGCTAAACCTAATCTTTATACATTTTCTTTAAATCAAAAAAGATTTTATATTACTAAAAGACATAATTATCTTAAATTAAATAAATTTAAAGCATATTTTAAATACTTTGTATATTTAAATTTTATTAAAAATCTCACAAAATTAAATAATAATTAAAACTATAAATTAAATTTAACTTAATATAATATAAAAAAATAAATTTAAATTAAGGATTAGTATGAAAAAAATAATATTATTGTTTATTGCTTTTTTTGAACTTTTAGCAAATGATAATTTTAAAAATTTTTACCCTGATTTTAATGCTGTTCAAATAAATTTTAATAGTAATAGTAACTTTTATCATAAAGGTGAAGGTATTATAAATAATAAAAAATATCAAATTTATAAAAAAATACCAGAATTAATTATAGATTCAATTTATAAAAATAGTAACACTAATAATGTTGTAAAACAATATAAAATATCCTATAAAATCCAAGTTATAAATTTAACAAAAAATAAAAATATATATGAAAAAACAAATACAATAAATACATATAATGAAAGTAAAATACTAGATTATATAAATTCAAATAAAATGGAATTTTTTATAAGAGATTTTAAAATTAATGCTAATGATATTATGCTTATTGAATTAGAAATACAAAATATTTATGATAGCAATACAAATACTGCAATGTTTTTAAATACTTCAAATAAACCAAAAATTGCATTTATTTACGATGAAACTGGTGATAATATTAATAAATTTATGTTCGGTAGTATATGGAAAATTTTTGATAATAAACCAAGTATTAACGAAGAACTACGACCTAAACTTAGCGATTTAGAAAACGATAAAGCAAAAATAGCAAATAAAGCTTATACAAGAGTAGCTGGAAATGATATTTATATCGGATTATTACAAAATGAAACGGCAAATAAAATTAAATTTTATTCAAACACCGATAGAGTAAAAAATATAAATAATATTATAATTTATAAAAAATGTGATTTTAATGGCTGTTCAAAAGATTATGTAGTAAACCCAGATGGCGTGGATGGTAATGGACTTCCTACAGGAGATTATGTAATTGAATTTATTAATACAACCATTGGAAAGCACGATATTTGTTATGAAGAACTAAATAAACAAAACACAGTAATTAAAAAAGAATGTAGAGAATTTATGGTTCGTCCTGCTAGAATACAATTAGATGATATTAATCTAAATGTTGATGATAGTTTTCAAGATACTATTACAAAAATAAAAGCTACTATTTATGATACCCAAGATAGAGTTATAAATGTAAATAACTTAGGGGTAAAACTTGCAAAACTCAAAGTTTATGACTCATTAAGTAATGAATATAAATTTGACTTAGAAAATATAAATTACAATAAAGTTAGCAAAACTACTCCTGCTATGATTAATAAGTCAAATGAATTAGAATTAAAAATAGGATATCCTTTCTCAAATGAAGGTAAAATTGAATTTTTAGAAAACGACTTCGTAGGTGATGATATATTAAATGATAAATGTCATACAAATGGCTTTTCTAACACTGTAAATGTTGATGGCAAAATTTCTTGTAATGTAAAAATAAATGAAGTCAATATTAACTTTAAAAGCAATTCTACAAAAAGTTTAGAAGATATTAAAACGTCAAATAATTTATCAGATGCTGTATTATTTAGCGATGAAGTTATAGGTCAAAGTGAAGCTGATTTAGGTAAATGTTTTGGATTAGGATGTGATTTTACACATTCATTAGAACTGCCTATTGTGATTAAAAACCACGGAATAATTGATAATAATAAATTAGTTTATAAATATTTTCCTAATGATATTAGTATAGAATTTGATTTGAAATTTTTAGATAATAATGATACTAATGCTGATAAAAGATATAGAATTTATACTAATACATTAAAAGAAGAATTAATTAATATAACAAACCAAAATATTAAAATGAATTTTATAGCTACAAAAAATATATTGAATAAACCATTTGATAAAAAATTAAGCGAATTAAATAAAGATGTAAATATAAATAATAAAAAATTAAGTGATATTGCAAAAAACTATCTAGCAAAAGAAAAAGATTTAGAATTTATTACAAAAATAGGCTATACAAAATTTCATGAAACAAACCAATATGCACCGACGAATAAAGCTATAATAAACCCTATGGCTAGTGAATTTAGTATAGATAAAACAAGTACAATTAAAATTGATGGGGTTGATACTATATTAAGTAATAATTACTCTTTCATATTTGCAAGTGCTAGTTACAAAGACTTAAAAGCACCAAAAAATTCAAAATATATTAAATTATTATCTACAGATTTAAATTTAAATTATATTGATAAAAATGGTAAAATAAGTGAATTATATAATACAAAAAGCACCACAGGGCATTATTATTTAGAGAGTATAGAAAATATTGTAAATTCAATTATATTTAATAGCGATTATAATTCTACGGTCACAAAACTACCTAAAGGTGAGGTTTTAATAGAATTAGATAAAAATAAGCAAAATAACGAATATGTAAAAGATTTAATTAGAACATATTCAACAAATGTAATAAGCTCTAATTCTAGCTTTAGCATTGAGTTTAGATAATGAACTCAATGCTTTTAATAAATTTACTTTAAAAATTATTTTAAGTATATAAATTATTTAACACAAATTCAGGTGTCATTTGTTTCATGCAATTGTGGTGCTTTAAAGGACATACTCTTTTCATACAAGGCGAACAGGCTAAATTGATACTAAAAACTTTTGCATTTTTGCAAAATGGTGAAGTTTGTTTAATATTTGTAGCTCCGAAAAATGCTAGAACTTTTATATTAAAACTAGCACCTAAATGCATAATTCCACTATCATTTGCCAATAAATAATCAAGGCTAGAAACTGCTAAAGCCAATCTTTTAATATTAGTTTTACCACACAAATTAATGGCTTTTATATCGTATTTTTTAAGCTCATCTTCAATAAAATTACAAATTCCAGCTTCATTCTTAGTCCCAAAAAGTATTATTTTATGCTCTTTAAAAGTACTAGCAATTTTTGCAAAATAACTAGGCTCATAGCATTTAGCAGCACCATAATTAGCACCAGCTGCTATTCCTATTAGTTTTCTTGTTTTAAGCTTTTTAAAAGGTAAAGCTGTGTTTAATTGTTCATCCAATCCAAGTGGCTTTATTAGATTAAAATATTTTAAAACTTGATGAGTATTATCACTTTTGTTTGCTTTAAAATAAAATTTTTTCTTAGCATTTAATATAAATAACAAAAACTTAGATGACAAACTTGCCTTAAATGAAATTCCTAAATCAAATTCTTCTTTTAAAGCCTTAATTTGCTTTAATCTTTGTTTTTTTATCTCTACTACAACTTCACCTAAATCCTTATAAAGCTCACAAGCTACAAAACTTCCATAAAAAGTAATTTTTGCATTAGGATATTTTTTAATTAAAGCATTAATAGCACCAGCAGCCATAATAGCATCGCCTAGCCAATTAGGTAAATATATAAAAATTTTCAATACTCATCCTCATAAAATGTCTTAAATCTTTTGTGAAACCAAAAATACTCACTAGGATTTTTCTCCCACATTTTTTTCGTGCATTCTAATTGATAAAAGCTAAGTTCTTCTATTGTTTTTTCACTAGCCTTTAATGGCTTAAAAAACTCTATACAATAACCATCGCTAATTTCATAAATATAAACAGGCAATAAATAAGCATCACACCTTTTAGCTATAAGACTTGCTGCATTGCTTTGAGTAACCTTTCTACCATATAAAATAAACTCGCTACTTTCTTTAATATGTGCGTCTTGATCGCTTACAATTCCTACTAATTCATTACTATTTAAAGCCTTAATCATAGGTCTTAAAGCATTTGTTTTTTCTATTAGTTTTACTCCGAAATTTTCTCTATATTTAGTAAGTATTGCATTAATTTTTGCACTCTCTAAGGCTCTTCCTATTACATTTATTTTACAATTAAACTTAATAGCAACAGCAGATGGCAAAATCTCCCAATATCCATAATGTGCTGTTGTAAAAACTATTTTTGCATTAGCACTTAATAAATCTTGTAAATATTCTTCGTTTTTGAATAATTTTATTTGTTTTAATAATTTTTCTTGGCTTATATTTTGATTTTTTACCATTGATAATATATAAAAGGCAAATTTTTTATAAACTTGTTTGGTAATTTCTATACTTTTTGGAGCTTGTGTGAGTTTGCAAAAATGCTCTAAGTTTTTTAAGATTATATTTTTATGTTTTTTATTAATTCTAAATGCTAGGCTACCGATTAAATTAGCAAAGAATTTTAAAATCTTATTAGGAATTAATTTTAGTAAAAAATTTAGAAAATAAAATATTAACAAATAAAAATAATCTTTTATTCTACTCATTAAATACCTTTTTTATAATTGCTAAAACCTTATCAGCACTAACTTCTTTAAAAGTTGAAAAATAATAATGAATTTCACTAGGTTTAACAAATCTTTTTGCAGGTTTTTTATCACATTCGTTTAAAAAAGTTATATTAGGACGATTTAAAACCACAGCAATATGAGTAGTCCCGCTATCATTTCCTATAATTAATTTTGCTAATTTGCTTAAAAATACTAATTCATTTAATGAAATTTTAGGCAAGACTTTAGCATTTTTACATTCTTTTGCAATCTCATTTGCCCTATCAAGTTCTATTTGAGAACCCCAACTAAGCAATATTTTATAATCACAATTTTTACAAATATCAATCAATTTTTCTAAAGGAAGCATTTTATTTATCTTGCTTGAGCCATTATGTAATAATATAAATTCATCTTCTACTAAAGGCTTTATTTTATTCATAATATTTTGAGTTTTTATCTCATCATAAATTAATACATCACTAGTTACTAACTCATCATTTTTAAATTCTTTTAAAGCAAAGCGAGTTAATTCAAGGCTTCTTTTATACACATTTTCTAAATAATCACAATTACAATGGTTTTTATAAAAATAATAAGCTAACTTTTCTCTTAAGCCATTTTTAGAATATCCATAAGAATTTGTACTCAAATAATTTGCTAAAAAACCTGATTTTATTCTTCCTTGATAATCAATACTAATATCATATGATTTTTTTAAATGTTTTATCTCTTTTATTGCTTTTATTGGGTGTTTTTTAAGTGGTAATGAATAAATATTATCAAACCAAACAAGCCCATCAAGTAAAAAATAAAACCTAGAATCTACAAAAAAATCAATCCTAGCTTTAGGATATGCAGCTCTTATATAATTAATATGCCATAGCATATGAAAAATATCGCCCATTGCACTAAGTCTAATTATTGCTATTTTCACTTAAATCCTTTGAAATTACGCTTTCAAATTCCTTGATTGCTTGTTCATTTGAAAATTGTAATTTTATTTCTATTCTTCTGCTTGCTTGTTTATCTTCAACGCCATCTTTAAATTTTAAATCATTATAGCTTTTGCCAACTGCTACAAGTAGTTTTTCTAATCTTTTATCATTATAAAACGAATTAATAAATTTCATAATTTCCAAAGCTCTTTTTTGAGATAACTCAAGATTATAAGTAAATCCACCAACACTATCAGTATGTCCTTCAATCACTATACTATCAATATTAGCTAGAATTTCAGGTGAGCTAAGCAAGGCATCAAAATACTTAATTAGAGTTTTTTTAAGCTCTTCTTTTGCACTATCTTTAATCAAATACTCCGCACTATCAAACAAAATACTAGCATTTAAGCTAATACTGCCTGAATTAAGATTGATTAAAATATCATTTGATAATTTATTTTGTAAAGCTTGAATTAATTTTGTTTTATTATTTTTAAGCTTTTCGTATTCAACCTTAAACCCACTCAATTGCTTTGCTAATTCGTCTATTTTATCATCTTTATTTTTTATTTTTATTTCAGTATCTTCAAGATTTTTAAGTAGCATTAAAATTTGTGCATCTTTTTTGTCAATATTGCTTAATAATTCTTCCTTATTTTTTGCATTTTCATCTAAATTAAGAAGCAATTTTTTAATATAATCATTTGCATCTTTATTTTTATTTAGCTCATCGTTTAATGAAATATTGAGTTTTTCAAGCTCTTCATTTAAAGAACTCAAAAGCTCATCTTTGCTAATTATTAAAGCTTTTGATTCATCTAAATGTTTTTGTTCATTTTTTAGCTCATTTTGTGTAAAAATATATTTTAAAACAATAGCACTAAGAACTAAAATAAATACAAACAACAATCCAGCCATCAAATCAGCATAAACTATCCAAAAATTATTATTATCTTTATTACGCATTATTTATTTTATTTAATACCTGATTTGCTTCTTTACTAAGGTTTTCAATATCGGCTTTTAATTCATCAACTATTCTAAATTCGTGTTTTTCATCTTCATAAATATTTTTAAAATCTAATAATTTAGCTTCTAAATCTTCTTTTAATTTAGCAAATTCTTTCAAGCTATTTTCAATTCTTAATGAAAATTCATCTATCTTTTCTTGCATTTGCTTAGTATTTTTATTGCTTAATTCTAAAGATTTTTGAGCTAAATTTGTATGAACTATCGCAATTTTTTCATAAGATTTAAATAATTCTTTAAAACCTGTAAATTTATCTTGATGGAGTTTTGATATTTCATTAAAAAACTCATTATCATAAAGCTTTGATAATAATAAATTTGTATTAGAAAATAACTCACTATTTTTTCTAAGAGAAATTCTTTCTAATTCTTCTTTGCTCCAAAAATATTTTTTACTATTAATTCTATAATTTTCTTTAAAATTATTAATTTTAGCAATACCAAGTCTTGAATAAAACATCCACCAAATAGTAAGAAAAATCCCATAAATTGAAACATAAAAAGCAGTTGAAATTCCACTAAGCAATAAGCTAATTTCTCCTTCAAGCGCAGCTGAACTACCTACTTTAAAATCAGGCATAGATATTGCAATACTTATAAAAGTTCCTAAAATTCCAATCATTGGAAAAACAGCACTAGCAATATATCCAAATGAAAGTGGCTTTAGCTTATGTAAATAATTATCAAAAAATTCATCAAAACTCACATTAGCCTTACTAATTTCATCAATTCTTAAAGAATTATCTTTAATAAAATCTTTTAAATCATTTTCAAAAATTGACGAATTCTTTTTAATTTTTGCATATACACAATATTCATTTTGCGGTGCAAAAAACATAGCAAATACTAAGAGCACAGCACACATTATAATAGTATGTAATGGCATAATAAGTTTTATAATATTTAAATAAGCTAAAATCGCTAACACGAAGACTAATAAGGGTAAAAAGATTAAAAATAAAAAAGAAGAAAATACACTTTTCTTCTTTTTAACAATTATTGTTTGCAAGATTAATTCCTATTCATACAATTTAACTCGCTAAACGCTTGTGAAAGGCGTTTTTGCATAGATTTTTCTCCAGCAACTAACCACATTCTTGGGTCATAATATTTCTTATTAGGCTTATCATCACCTTCAGGATTTCCGATTTGTCCTTGTAAATATCCGTGATTTTTTACTTCATATTCACGAACACCATCCCAAAATGCCCATTGAGTATCAGTATCTATATTCATTTTAATTACGCCGTAATTGATTGCTTCAGTGATTTTTTCTGCTTCACTACCACTTCCGCCATGGAATACAAAATTAAGTGGTTTTGCACCCTTTTGCAAATATTCTTGACAATTATGCAAAATTACTGGCTCAAGTCTTACATTTCCTGGTTTATAAACCCCATGAACATTACCAAAACTTGCTGCGATTGTATAATTTGTCCCAATTTTGCTTAATTCTTTATGAGCTAGTGCTACATCGCTTGGTTGAGTGTATAATTTAGCATTGTCAATATTTGTATTATCAACTCCATCTTCTTCTCCACCAGTGCAACCTAATTCAATTTCTATACCGATTTCTAATGCGTTAAATTTCTTAAAATATTCGCAAGAAATTTCAATATTTTCGTTTAAACTTTCTTCGCTTAAATCAAGCATATGAGAACTAAATAAAGGTTTTTTATGAATTGCATAAAATTCTTCATTTGCCTTAATTAAATCATCTATCCAAGGTAAAAGTTTTTTTGCTGCGTGATCGGTATGTAAAATAGCAACTACTCCATAAGCAGCTGCTACTTCATGCACATACTTTGCACCTGCAATTGCCCCAATTACTGCTGAATTAGGACAATCTTTTCCTGCAAAAAAACTTGCTCCGCCATTACTAAATTGAATAATAATAGGCGAATTTGCTTCACGAGCAGCTTTTAATGCGGCGTTTATAGAATTTGTTCCTACAACATTTACTGCTGGAATTGCAAATTTATTTTCTTTTGCGTAAGCATAAACGCGCTCTAAATCTTTACCATAAATAACACCTGGTTTTACCAATTCTAAAACACCCATTATAAATCCTTATTTAACTTGTAAGCCTGCACCATTTATTAATTTATCAGCCTCTTGTTTTACTAAAGCTTTATGTTTTTCATTTTTTAAACCATTTTCAATGAAAGGTTTAGCTTCTTGTAAACTTCCTTGTCTACTAGCTTTGTAATCCTCTCCTAAAATTACATGAAAGCCAAATTGAGACTTAACTGGCTCTGAAATTTCACCTTTTTTAAGTTTTTTAGCTGCATTAAAATATTCTGGAACTAATTCATTTACACTCATATAAGGCAAATCTCCACCCATTGCACCTGAACCTTTATCATTTGACTTAGTTTTAGCTAATTCACTAAATTTATTTACTAAAGCATCATCTTTTAAACCTTTTAATTGTTTAATAATATCTCTCGCTTCAGCTTCAGTTTTAACTAAAATATGTTTAGTTTTTACAGCTTCAGGAACTTTAAAATCATTTAAATGTTTATTATAATAATCAGTAATTTCTGCATCACTTACTTTAATATCATTAAATTTTTTTAATAAATATTGTTGAGCTAATAAAACTTCTTTTGCACTATTTAAAGCTGATTTAAAAGCATCGTCTTTATCTAGTTTTAATTTTTCTGCTTCTTTAGCAAATAATTTCTTAGTAACAACATCTTTTATTAAACCTTCTTTAGCTTCTTTTGGTAGTGCATTTACATCACTAATTTGAAATTGTGCTAAATAAGGAGCTAATTCTTCAGTTGTAACTTCCCCACCTTTAAAAGTAGCAACAACAGCTGCATTTAAACTTACACCACATAAAAGCCCTGCTAGGACTAATGAAATTTTTTTCATTTTCTATTCCTTTAATTGATTTAATGTATGATTTTACAAATATTGTGTAAAAAAATAGTAAGGTTTATAATGTTAAAAAGAGAACTAATTATTAAAAAAAGATTTTTAGATAAATATAATAATGCTAAAAGTGAACTAATTTTTAAAAATCACTATGAATTAATCGTATGTGTAATGTTATCAGCTCAATGTCTTGATAGTAGAGTTAATCTAATAACACCAAGTTTATTTGCAAACTATCCTGATATAAATTCTTTAGCAAATGCAAATTTAATGAATATAAAAGAATTAATTAAAAGTTGTAATTTTTATCAAAACAAAGCAATTAATCTTATCAAAATGGCAAAAAGCGTTGTGGAAAATCACAATAGTATTATTCCTATGAATTTTAATGATTTAACAAAATTAGCGGGGGTTGGAGAAAAGACTGCTAATGTAGTTTTATGTGAAGGAATTGGTGCTAATGTAATGGCTGTGGATACTCATATTTTTAGAGTTAGCAAAAGATTAAAAATATCAAATGCAAAAACTCCTAATGATTGTGCTAAAGAGCTTACGAAACTATTTAAAACCGACCTTGATAAATTGCATAAAGGTATAGTTTTGTTTGGAAGATATATTTGCAAGGCTAAAAAACCTGATTGTAATAATTGTTTTTTAAACGATTTATGTGATGAATTTAAACAACAAAAAAACTCTTAATATAAATAAAAAATATTTTTCTATATTAATAATAATTTTAAGTATGTTATTTTGCTTACAAACGCACTTAAAATTTATAAATTTTCAAAATTTTTTATACGAAGATAAATATGAAGTCTTAGTATTAAATAATTATTTAAAAACTAAAAATAATCGTTCTTATTATGTATTATCACTACAATATAAAGACATAATAATTTATACGACTACAAGCAAAAAAATTAATTCAAATCATATATTATTAAATTTTGCAGCAAAGGAAAAACTATCATTTTATGAATATTTTAAATCCAAGTTTTATTTACCTAGTTATAACATTGTAGAATTAAAAGAATTCAAAGATAATTTTTTTGTAAATTATTTTTTAGACCAGCATAAAGACGAAAAAATAAAACAACTATATGGAGCTTTATTTTTTGCAAAATCAATAAATAAAGAATTAAGAAACGATGTAAATTATTATGGTATAGCACACTTAATAGCAATTTCTGGCTATCATTTAGGGCTTATTTATTCCATATTTTTCTTTATTTTTTCAATTATTTATAAGTATTTTCAAAAAAGATTTTTCCCATATAGGTCAATTCATTTTGATTTAGGGATAATTATTTTCATAATTTTAGCCTTGTATTTTTATCAAATAGGGATGATAGCTAGCTATTTTCGCTCATTTATTATGGCAATTTTAGGATTTTACTTCGTTATAAGAGCTATAAAATTACTTTCATTTTTGCACTTATTATTAGCATTTTTAATTTGTGTAGCTATAAACCCTAGCTTAATTTTTAGTGTAGGATTTTTCTTTTCATGTCTTGGAGTTTTTTATATTTATTTATTTTTATATCATTTTAAAATTAATAATATTTATATGATTATATTATTAGAAATTAGCGTTTTTTTCGCAATGATTACACCTGTTTTATATTTTTTTCCATTACTTAGTTTTCAACAACTATTTGGGATAATTTTAACCCCTTTATTTGTAATTTTTTATCCATTAGTATTATTTTTACACATAATAAATCAAGGAAATTTATTAGATGGTATTTTAATAAATTTTTTAAATTTTAAATTATTTGCAATAGATTTTAAAGTTGATTTTGTATTTTTTATATCTTATATATTTTTATCCTTACTTTCAATTTTTCATAGATATTTAGCAATTTTTGTTATAAGTATAAATATGATTTTTTATTTTTATTTAGGATTTTTATGAAAAAGATTTTACAAATTTTAAAAATGGTTATTGATGTTAATGATAAAGGTATTTTACAACATGCTAGTTCTTTATCATTTTATAGTGTTTTAAACATAATACCTATATTATCGCTTAGTTTTTTTGTGTTCGCTCATATGCCAAATTTCAAAGAACAAAGTATGCAAATAAATAATTTTATATTAGGATTAATCCTACCTAATAATGAAGCTACTAGCATTAACTATATAGAAGAATTTTTACAAAATAGCACAAAGCTAGACCCAGCAGGATTCATAGCTATGATATTTGCATTATTTATGTTTTTTAATGCTTATGAAAATACAATTTCACATGTTAGCAATACAAATAAAAGAGGTTTTTTTTCATCTCTTAGTATTTATTGGTCATTAATTACATTAGCTCCTTTAGGACTTTTTGCTAGTTTTTATTTGAGTTATAAAATTCAAAAATATATAGATGCAATAGGATTAAAATTTAATTTTTTAGGTATTTTACCATTTTTAATCATTTGGGCTTTATTTTTCGTATGCTTTCATATATCAATTAATAAAAATTTAAACACAAAAATAACAGTAATTACAAGCTTTCTTGTAGCTTTAATTTGGAGTATTTTTAAAAATCTTTTTGTATTTTATATATCGTTAAATAAAGTATATGCTAGTATTTATGGTAGCTTTTCTGCTGTTTTATTTTTCTTTATATGGCTTTATTTTTCTTGGATAATTTTCTTAAACGGTATTAGAATTTGCTCACTTCTAAATAATAACCATACTGAAAGTAAAAATAAAAAATAAGTTAGATTTCTAACTTATTTTAGTTCTGCTAAATTCTTACCAACACTTAAACTAGTTTTTATTTTTACTCTCAATGGGTAGGCATTTTCCATTATATTTCTTGCTATTTTACTAAATTCATTAATATATTCATCATTTACCTCAAATACTAACTCATCATGAATTTGCAATATCAATCTAGCATTATCATTTAAATAAGGTATGATTTTTATCATAGCAACTTTAATCAAATCAGCAGCTGAACCCTGTAAAATACTATTAATACATTCTCTATCGTTTGAATTATTAATACGAATATCATTAGTGTATGAAAAAAATCTTTTTCGCCTTAAAAGTGTAGTAATAAAACCAACATCTTTAGCATGTTTTCTAGTATCTTCAAAATATTGTTTAATTGTAGGGAATGATTCAAAATATTTTTTAATATACTCACTAGCATCACTATATGATATTTTTAATTCTTCACTAAGTCTTTTAGCACCCATTCCATATATTAAACCAAAATTTATACTTTTTGCATAAGCTCTTTTTATACTATCTACTTCACCAAAAATCTCACTAGCTGTTCTTGTATGTATATCTTCATCATTTAAAAAAGCTTTCAATAAATTTTCATCTTTGCTAAAATGAGCTAGCATTCTAAGTTCTATTTGAGAATAATCAAGGCTAATAAAAGAATAGCCTTTTTTTGAAACAAAAGCCTCTTTTAATGGTTTTGAATATTTACCCCTTGCAGGAATATTTTGTAAATTTGGATTATTTGAACTAAGCCTACCAGTAGATGTGCCTGTTTGTAAAAAATTTGAACGAACTACATAAATTTCTTCATCATTTTTATTAAAATCTAAAAGTGGTAAAACATAAGTGCTTAAAACCTTCATAGCATTTCTATATTCTAAAATTAAATTTGTTATAGGATGGTCTATTTTTACTAATGTCGCTTCATTTGTAGAACCCTTATTATTATCAGGTAAAGATAATTTATCATATAAAATTTCTTTTAATTGTTTTGGAGAATTTAAATTAAAATTAACTCCAGCTATATTAAAAATTTCTTTTTCTAAATCTTTTAATTCTAATTCTAAAATATCTTTCAATTTTATAAGTTTAAATTTATCTAAACAAATTCCATTATTTTCCATCTGAACTAAAACTTTTATAAATTCCATTTCATTTTTTATACATTCTTTGCGTTCATAATCTAAATTATTCATAATATATTCAAAAATAGCCTTAGTAATAAAAGCATCTTGAGCACCATATTTATAAGCTATATCAATATCTATATCACAAAATTTTTGATTTTTTTCTACAATATCATCATAATTAGTGCAAGTGTAATTTAAATATTTATCAGCTAAATAATCAAGTGAAAATTTATCACTAGGATTAAGTAGCCAAGCACATATCATACTATCCATATAAACTTTTGGATAATCTATACCATAATTTGTTTTTAGCATTTTAAAATCAAATTTCAAATTATGACCTATAATAGGATTTTTAAAAATTTCATTTATAGCTTGTATTGCTATATCCTTACTTATATTTTTTGTATTCTTATGCAAAATAGGGACATAATAGCTAATATTTTCCTTACAAAACGAAAAACCAACCACCTCATCATTATAATCTAACCCAGTAGTTTCGGTATCAAAACCAATATTAATAGAATTTAAATTTTTGACAATTTTTAATAATTCATTTTCATCATTTAATAATACACATTCATAATTTAAATTTATATCTTTATCTTTTTTGTCTGTGATTTCATCTGTATTTTTAGCAATTTTTAAAAATTTATATAATTCATATTTTTCTAAATCGTCTATTAAATTTGCAAAAAAATTATTACTAGGTTTTAATGATAGATTAAAAATATCACCTAAATCTATATCATCAACTAATTTTGCTAATTTTAATGATAATTTTGCATCTTCTCTATACTCATTTAATTTATTTTTAGCACTTTTATTGCCAATTACATTTAAATTTTTATAAATATTTTCAAGACTTTCATATTCTTTTAAAAGTTTTCTAGCAGCAACAGGACCAATACCAGGAACACCCTTAAAATTATCAGCACTATCACCAACTAATGCTAAATAATCTACCATTTGATTTGGGTTGATTCCAAATTTTTCATTACACGATGCTTGATTAATTACTTCATAATTTTTACCAACTAATTCTATAAATCCATCTTCAATTAATTGATAAAGGTCTTTATCAGTTGAATAAATACTTGTAAAAATTTCATTTTTTCTAGCTAATTTTGCGACACTTGCAATAATATCATCAGCTTCAAATTTTTCTTTTTCTATTGTCAAAAATCCAGCTTTTTTTATCATTTCTATACAAACAGGAATTTGATTTTTTAAATCTTCTTCTAAATCTTTTCTATTAGCTTTATAATCTTCTAAAAATTCTTTTCTAAACGACCCACCAGAACTATCAAGTGCAAAAATTACATAATCACACTCTATTTCTTCTTTTAATTTAAGCATAAAATTTAAAAGTCCGAAAATCATACCTATAGGAGTTTCCTCCTTATTGCTTCTTAAATTTCTCATAGCATAATATGACCTAAATAACAAATTTAAAGTATCAATAACAACAAGTTTTTTCATAATTACCACCTTTTTTATAATAATAACTAATAAAAACTAATCAAATTTAGATTAATCTTAAACAAAATAAAAGAAATCTTAAATAAAGTAACGTTTTTATTTTAAAGGAGTAATTATGAAATTTATTAGTGATTTTGTATCAAAATTTTTAGCGTTATTTGTGCTAATTGCAACTATTTTCGCCATAATATATCCTAATATTAGCAATATTATTAAGACAAGTTATGTTACCTATATTTTAGGAATTATTATGTTTGGAATGGGTCTTTGCGTTAAGGCTAGTGATTTTAAAGAAATTTTCTTAAGACCCAAAGATGTTATTTTAGGAATATTAGCTCAATTTTGTATAATGCCATTTATTGCATATCTTTTAATATATTTTTTTAAACTAGATATTGCCTTAGCTATAGGTGTTGCATTAGTTGGAGCATGTCCAGGTGGAACTAGTTCTAATGTCATTTCTTATCTTAGCAAGGCTGATGTCCCATTATCTTTAAGTATTACGAGTTGCACTACATTATTAGCACCTATAATAACTCCGTTTCTTACATATTTATTAGTAGGAAAAAGTGTTGATATAAATGCTTTTAATATGTTTATTAGCATTATAAATGTCGTTATAATTCCTATAATTTTAGGAATATTAATGCATAAATTTTTCCCAAAAATTACTAAGGCTTTAAATGATATTTTGCCACTAATTTCAACTCTTGGAATAATCGCTATCGTAATGAGTGTAGTCGGTGCTAATGCTAGTAAAATTTTAGCAAATTTAGGGATTATTTTAATAGTTGTTATATTGCATAATATTTTAGGCTATATCTTAGGGTATTTAATAGGTAAAATTTTCAAATTAAATTTAGCAAAAACAAAAACTATATCAATAGAAGTAGGAATGCAAAATTCAGGTTTAGCTACTGCCCTTGCTAGCATACATTTTGCAAATTACCCACTAGCTGCTGTTCCTGCCGCTTTATTTAGTGTATGGCATAATATTAGCGGTGGAATTTTATCAAGCTTTTATAGAAAATTAAAGGATTAATATGCTTACAAGTTTTATTATCTTAGCCATTATTTTATCAATTCTAATTGGCTATAAAACTCGCTTAAATATAGGATTTTTTGCAATTATATTTGCCTATATTATTGGTGCGTTTTTTATGGATTTAAAGCCTAAAGAAATTATTTCTTATTGGCCTGTTTCTATATTTTTTGTTATTTTTGCGGTTTCGTTATTTTATAATTTTGCAAGTGTTAATGGGACATTAGAAAAACTAGCTGCATTTTTGATTAAAAAATTTGAAAATTATCCATATTTTTTACCTTATGCTATATTTTTAGTATCGGCTTTAATTGCTGCAATGGGAGCTGGATTTTATAGTGTTTTAGCCTTTATGGCTCCAATTACTTTTTTACTCTGTGAAAAAACAGGTCTTGATAGAGTTGGTGGAGCTATGGCTATTAATTATGGTGCTTTAGGCGGGGCAAATTTCCCAACTTCTCAAAGTGGAATAATATTTCGCTCTCTTATGGAAAAATCAAGTATAAATCCTGATATTGCATTTTCTAATGCTTTTGTGATATTTTTATTTACTTTTATTTTGCCTATTTTTGTAATCAGTCTTTTTGTATTTAAAGCAAAAAAATCTAATATAAAAATAGAATTATTAAGCGAAAAAATTACTTTTAATGATAAACAAAAAACCACACTAATTTTAATGGCACTTATGATGGTTTTTGTATTAGCATTTCCTTTATTACACATTGCATTTCCTAATGAAAAAACTATAACTTTTATAAATTCTAAAATAGATATAGGATTAATAGCTATTGTTTTTGTAGCTATATCATTGCTTTTAAAATTAGGAGATGAAAAGCAAGTTATAGCACTTATTCCTTGGGGGACTTTGATTATGATTTGCGGAGTTGGGATACTTGTTAGCATTGCTACTAAAGCAGGTGTGATTAATCAATTATCAGGCTTTGTAGAAAGCAATGTGCCAAAAATAATTGTCCCTATTATGATGATGATAATTGCAGCTATTATGTCGCTATTTTCTAGCACTTTAGGAGTGGTTACTCCTGCACTTTTCCCACTTGTGCCTACATTAAGCAATGCAAGTGGTTTTAGTGAAGTTGTGTTATTTACTTGCATAGTAATTGGAGCACAAGCTAGTGCTATTTCTCCATTTAGCTCTGGGGGTTCATTGGTTTTAGGAGCGATTGCAAACGAGCATAAGGATAGTTTATTTAAAGGCTTACTTGTAAGAGCAATTCCTATAGGTTTTATAGCAGCATTAATTGCTGGAATTATTGTTATGAATATTTTTTAAGGAAAGGTTATGTATATAGATACTCACGCTCACATTTTTAGAGCAAATATAAGTTCGGCTAATGTAGTTAGATATGTGCCAAATTATGATGCAAGTTGCGAACAATATTTGGCTAATTTAAAGGAATTTAATTTTTCTTATGGTGTTTTAGTTCAGCCTAGTTTTTTAGGTTTTGATAATTCATATTTATTACAAGCTTTAAAAGAGCATTCTAATTTAAGGGGAATTGTGGTAATTGACCCTAATAATATTAGTGATTTAAAAGAAAAAAATGTCTGTGGATTAAGGCTTAATCTAATAGGAAAAGATAAGCCTAATTTTGATGATTATAAAGAAGCTTTAGAGTATATTAAAGAATTTAATCTTCACATAGAATTACATAAAGAATTAGATAAATTATTATTTATCATTGATGATTTAGCCAAATATAATGTAAAAATTATGATTGATCATCTTGCAAGACCTAATAAAGATACTTTTAAATTATTAGATGAGTTTAATAATTATAAAAATTTAGATATTAATTTTAAAGTAAGTGGTTTTTATAGATTAGATGAAGATTTAGCGTTTAGTAAAGATGTATTTGATAAATTAAGCGATATTTTTGATATAAAACGCTTTGTTTATGGGAGTGATTGGCCGCATACTAATTACGAAAGCAAAATAAATTATCAAAAAGCTTTAGATGATTTTTTAAAAGTTACTAATGATAAAGCTAAAATTATATTACAAGATAATGCTAAAGAGCTTTTCTTTATATAATAGCCCTATTTCTAGGGCTTAAATAATTATAAATATCAAATCTTTTTAATTACCTTATTTATAATTTCTTCTAATTTATCATTATTAAATTGTTTTTCAAAAGTAATATTTATACCTTTAAAAAGACTTTCTGCGTTAGTAATTTTCGCATTTTCATCACTTCTTAGATTGATTTTACTATCTACGCCTTTACTTTCAAGCACAAAATAATGGATATTTTCTTTATCATCTTTTAATACATAAGCAAAATCAGGTGAATAACTAAATCCACCCACTACAGGGATTTTTAATGAGTTTTTAGGTATTTTCATAAAGACTTGTATGTTTTTTATATCTTCTTTTATTATCTCTTGCTCAATTTTACTATCATAAAAAATCTGCTCGTATAAAAAGGTATTATTTGCTAATTCATCTCCGCCTAAAACACCTATATCACTAGCATTTATTTCATTTAATATTTCACCTTTTTCATTAGTGATTTTGGTAGGATGAATGTGGTGTGAAAACTCTTCGTAAGATATGCTAAAAAGCCTATTAGAATTACTTAAAAGATAAAAATTAAATTCCTTACAAATAGCATTCAAACTAGGCTCATTTAAATAATCATTTATGTTAAATAAACCATCTTTCATTAACTCATAAAAGGCTTTATGTAAAGTGTTTAGATTAAGACCTAATTTTGTGCTAAGTCCTAGCAAAAACTCTCCATAATTTAGAGTTTTTATATTTATTTTATTATTTAAAATATCTTTTTGGCTTTTTAATTGATTATTATTTACGCTTAATTGTGTAATTTTTATATAACTTGAATTATCTTTTGCTTTAAATTCTTTTAAAAACTCTTTAAAATTAGCTAAAAACACATTTTCAATGGCATCGTATTTTAAAAATACTTTTTTGTTTATTTCTTCCCATAAAGCCTTGATTTGTGGATATAAATTAGTTTTGATTTTTACTTTATTTTCTAATTCATTAGAGTTTTTAATCTTACCTTTTTTAATGTTATTTTTGCTAAATGCTTTTGGATATTTTGCTTTTAAAATATCTACATTTATTATCTTACTTCGCTTGTTTATAGCACCGCATTCTAAAAGCTCATCATAAATCAAATCTTCATCTAAATCATATTCACTTAAAATTATTTTATAAATTTTCTCATCTAATAAATCATCTATTTTTATATCAAAACACTCATCACTTATCTCAATTTCGTTTATAAGTTTTTGAGTAAAATCACTCTCACTAGCATCTACGAAATAATTTAAATAATGCTCTTTATTAGTAATTCTATTGCCGTATTCATCAACAGGAAGCCTAAGCCCACGCCCAACTTCTTGAAGCTTACTTATCTCACTTCCGCTACTTCTAAGTTTGCAAATATTAAATACATTTGGATTATCCCAACCTTCTTTAAGCGTCCATTTTGAAAATATAAATCTTCTAGTATTATTAAGACTAAGTAGGCTCATTTTATCGTGCAAAATCTCATTGATTTCTTGCTCTATTTTATCATCTTTATCACTATTATCTTTTGAAAAATAACCGCCGTGAGTAAGGCTAATATCGTTTAAAGATTTTTGTAAATATTCTTTATAAAATCCTGTGCTAAGCTTTAATTCTTCTTCTAGTTTGCTTTTTAATGCCTTTTCAAAATATTCTTTTAGCCTTGCGTTTTCTCCACGATAAGAATTTATATCATCTATAAAAAATAAGCTTAAAGGCTTTAATTTTATCTTTTGATTTAAAAATTCTCGCTCTAACTTAAAATGCTCATCTAAACAAGCATTTATCATTTGCTTAGCTAAATCATCATTAAAGCTAAAAGGATTAAATTTGTTATCTTTAATTAGCTCTACGCCATTTGATAATAGCACTTTTTGCTTGTTTAAATCTTGCACGAAAATATCTAAAAAATCATAAAAACAAGTGAAATTTTGCCCATATCAAGACTAAATCTATAGATTAAATAGTTTTATCATCTATGTTTTTAATAGTCAACAATTTATTTTTAAGTTCCTGTAATATTTTAGGAGTTCCATATGTTTTTAATAATAAAACAATTTCATCAATCTCTATAGAATGTGTCATATTAACTGCATTTTCTCTTTTTTGTAAAAGAAGTTCTATATAATTTAACCAAGAATTTGGAATTTTATTGCGTTTAACCCAACTATCAATGTTGTGTTTGTTGGTTTTTAAAAACTTTGACAATTCTAAATCATTGCTAATGTTGTATACCTTTTTTACTTCATTTAATTTATTTCTAGCACTCATTAAGACACCTGTACTAATTAATTTATAATTTATAGTATAAATTTACTATTTTTTAAGTTTTTTAATTTATAATATCACAATATTATTTATCATAGGATTAAGAATGCAACAAATAACAGTAGTAGAATTATTTTCTGGTATTGGTGGGTTAAGCTATGGTTTTGCGAAGAATAATAAATTTAAAATACTGTTAGCTAACGATATAGAATTAGATATGGTTAAAGCATATAAGTTAAATCACCCAAAAATAAATACACTACAAGCAGATATTAAAAATTTAAATAAAGATGTATTCAAAAATTATTTTGATTGCAATGTTGATGTAATTATAGGTGGTCCTCCTTGTCAAAGCTATTCAACATTGGGAAAAAGACAAAATGATGATAGAGCTAAATTATTTTTAGAATATGCAAGAGTTATTAACATATTAAAACCTAAACTGTTTATGTTTGAAAATGTTTGTGGAGTTTTAAGCATGGACAATGGTAATGTGTTTAACAATATTAAAACAACTTTTCAAGAATTAGGGTATAAGCTTTCTTATAAAATTTTAAATGCAGTAAATTTTGGAGTTCCACAAAATAGAGAAAGGGTTATCTTGGTAGGAGTAAAAAACAACATAAACTTCAATTTTCCAACCGAAACACACGGTAAAGACAATAATAAAAAAATTGTAACCTTAGCGGAGGCAATTGGAGATTTAGAACAGATTAAAAGTGGCGAAACTGGATTAAAATTTATTAAAAAAGCAGATAATGAATTTTTAAATTTTGTTAGAACCACAAATGTTTTAACTGAGCATAAAAGCCCGTTAAATAATAAAAAACTTATAGAAATCATGCAAACACTTAAAGATGGAGAAGATAAAAATTCATTACCAGAACATTTAAAACCTAGTAGCGGATATAATAATACATACGCTAAATTGTGGTGGGATAAACCTTCAACTACAATTACTAGAAATTTTGCATGTCCATCATCGTCAAGATGTATTCACCCTAGGGATTCAAGGGCTTTAAGCATTAGAGAAGGTGCAAGATTACAAAGCTTTCCAGACGATTATAAATTTTATGGATCAGATGGGACAAAACGACTTCAAATAGGAAATGCGGTCCCACCATTATTGTCTATTGCCCTAGCTCGTGAAGTTGAAAAAGCTTTTCAATTTTATCATACTTATGATGAAACTGAATTGAATTTTGATGCCATTGAACAAAACCAAAAGGTAGATTAATCGTACTGCCTTTTCTTATACTATAAGATATAAGCTCTTTATGCTCTTCTGATTTTTTACATATATCTTCAATGCTAAATATTTTATCAATGTTTTTATTATCAACAAAATTTATATACCATAGATATTCAGCCCAAGTATTTTTATCCAAACTTAACCCAGTAGAAAATACAAATTTTGTTATTGCATAAATATTTGTTTTAAACCATAGAAGTAAATCATTATAAAGCTTTGTATTAAAATTTTTTAATGTATCACCTAGCAATCTAGATTTTCTAAATTCGTATGATTTATTCACACCATGCTTGTCTATAATATTATCAATATCATCGTAGCTACCCCAATACAAGTTGATAGCAAGTTTAATATCGTCGTTTATTTTGCCAATTTTATTCTCCATTCCGTTTATAAAATTATTAGGTGTAATTAAATAAACCTGCCCTCCAAGGCTCTTTTTTATGGAAATATTTACTATTTTATCATTACTGCAAAAACCTAATTGTAATTTTAAATCGGTTTTAGATTTGGTTTTAGATTCTAAAATGCTATCTATATTTTTTTCTGATAGACCTGTAAATTCAATTTCTGACTTAACGATATATCCTAACAAACCCAATCTTTGCAATAAATTATTTCTAAAATTTTCATTATTACTAATTTCAAAAGCCACTAATTATTCATTGCTATGACCGCTTTTCTTGGCATGTTGCCATCCTTGACTTCTATTTCTTTGCATTATTTCTCCTTTAACTATTAAAATAAGAAATAATATTTTAAATATTATTAGCAAATAAAATAATAATTTTTATAATAGCTATTTTGTAAGTGTTTTAAGACTTCTAAATTATCGCCTTTTATGAGTAGATTTTGTTTTAGATTTTCATTAAATGTGCCGTTTTGTTTAAGGTAGCTTGATGGTTTTAGATTTGCTAGATATTTTGCGTGTTTTTTGCCTAAAAAATTTAAACTATAACTCTCATTTGTAAAATCCCCCCCCCCGTTAGCAACTATTTCGCTTTGGAATTTTTCTAAATTAAATTTTCCATCTTTATCAAAACATTCAGCAAAATGCTCTTTTAATATATCTAATTTACTTTTGCAATCCTTATGTAAAAGCTCCATTTTCTCTCCTAAATATTTAAAAATATATTTATATTATTTAATAATTATTAATAGAAGTAATAAAGTCTGGTGGAGTTGTGGAGATTTGAACTCCAGTCCAAAACTAGCTCAAAACCAGCGTCTACATGCTTAGTAGGCTGCTTAAATTCATTTTTACCAAGTGCAGCTTACGACTTTAGTAAAAACTAAGGCTTTTATTTTATTTAAAGTCTAGCCAAAACTTTAAACTAGCTTGAATGATGACCCGCTAATGCTATTACAAGCTTTAAGCATCGCAGGGCTCAACTGAGCTTACGCAGCGTAAGCGTAAGCAGGAGCTAATTCTTTTTTGTTTGCGTTTAATTTTAATTTAGCGTTTAACGTAGCAACACGGCATGCAACTAATCCCTTACTAATCCTGTCGAAACCAATCAACCCCAGTAAGCAAATGGTGATTATAACAAAATAAAATTACTTTTCAAGGTTTTATCTCGCTTAAAGGTCCTAAAATTTCTTCAATAATTTTTATTTTATTTTTTAATTCCTTTTCTTCTTCACTTAATTGTACATCACTAAATTCTAAATTTATTATCTTATCATCGCTATTAACTTCATCTTTTAATACAAATTTCTTTACTACATTAACACCTAATTCTCTGGCTATTGTATATTCTTGCTCTCTTATAAATTCTTTGTGAGAATTATTAATTAAAGTTTTTTTTTACTATCTTCGTTTATGTTAATGATTTTTGATTTATCAATTTTGTAATAATTTTGACATTCTTTTAAAAATTTTAAAATATTATTTCTTAAAATTCCTTTTCTTTGTTCATCAACTGGTGGATTAACATACAAACACAATATATCATCTTCAATTTTAATAAAACAAATACTTTCAATTAACAAATCTTGTAAATAACCATCGTATTTTTCCATAACTTCATCAGGTATATCTAATTCATCGTTATAATCGTTTGTATTAGCTAAGTCGTCTAAATAATCATCGCTTTGATACTCAGGATATCTTATTTCATTTTCTACACTTTGATAATTTATATTATTTTTAACACTTATTTCATTAGAACTATCAACTTTTTTTACTTCATCATTTTTTACAATATCAGTCTTAATTACTAACTTAGCATCGTTAAATATATTAGTAAATATCGGTTTTATAACTGATGAATAAAAAGTCCTAAAATGTTGTTTCTCATCTTCATTTTCAGGATTTACCTTAATACAATATTCATTACCATCAAAACTAACAAATGATGCTCTATTTTTTAAAATTTCACCTAATTTATAATCACGTTTAGCAACACTATTTACAAAATTATTAAAGTCTTTTTCATTATCATTCACTTCATTTAATTCATCTATTTTTTCATCAATGCTTTTTAAATTTACAGCCTCTTTTAGCATAAACGACATAACGCATAATATAAAATCATCATCATCGCTAATTTTTGCCATATTTTTTGCTTTTGCTAAAATATGAAAAAATCTATCATATAAAAGTAATGAAAAATTATTATTTTTACTATAAAAACAATCTTTTAAGTAAGCACTCATTTCATCTAAAATAGTTTCTATCTCATAAGATTTAGCAAGTTCTAAAAATTTAAATATACCACTTTCATCTGAATTTAAAATACTATTAAAAAAATTTCTAATAATATTTACATCTATTAATCCTAACATTAAAGCAATGCTTTCTTTGCTAAGTCTTTTTTGAGAATAAATTATGCCTTGCTCTAATAAAGTAAGACTATCACGCATAGAGCCACCACCACTTCTTGCGATTAAATTTAAGGCTTCTTTTTCATAAGGAATTTGTTCATTTGTTAATATAAATTCCATTCTACTTACTATATCTTGTAAAGGAATTTTTTTAAATCTAAAATGTAAAACCCTACTTAAAATAGTAGCTGGTAATTTATTAGGGTCTGTTGTTGCTAAAATAAATTTAACATGACTAGGTGGTTCTTCAAGTGTTTTTAAAAGTGCATTAAAGGCTTCACGAGTAAGCATATGCACTTCATCAATTATAAAAATCTTAAATCTTGAATGAAGTGGTGCATATTTTGTATTTTCTATTAAATCTTGAATACTATCAATACCACGATTACTAGCCGCATCAAGCTCATAAATATCTATTCCATCATTACTAACGCAACTAGCACACATTCCGCAAGGTTTTGAGCTAATCCCACGCTCACAATTTAGTGCTTTTGCTAATATCCTAGCAGAGCTAGTCTTTCCACTCCCGCGAAGACCAGAAAAAAGATAAGCATTAGCTATGTTTTTACTATCTAGTGCATATTTTAAACTCTTACTAACAGCACTTTGTCCTACTAAATCATCGTAATTTTTTGGACGATATTTAAGTGATAAATTTTGCATATTATTCATTTAATCCTGACAATAATTCTTCATTATTTTGAGTTTTTAGCATTTTTGCATATAAAAATTTAAGCGCTTCTACATCTTCCATAGAATTCATAGCTGAGCGAATTGCCCAAATCTTAGGTAAGTTAATTGGCCCTTGCAATAATTCTTCTTTTCTCGTTCCACTCTTTGTAATATTTATAGCTGGATATATTCTTCTATCTGAAATATTTCTATCAAGAACGATTTCGCTATTTCCTGTTCCTTTAAATTCTTCAAAAATCACATCATCCATTCTTGAACCCGTATCAATTAAAGCAGTTGCAACTATTGTTAAGCTTCCACCATGCTCAATATTTCTAGCAGCTCCAAAAAATCTTTTTGGCTTATGAAGTGCATTTGCATCAACACCACCACTTAAAACCTTACCACTACTAGGAGTTGCAGTATTATAAGCACGAGCAAGTCTTGTGATACTATCAAGTAAGATTATTACATCTTTACCCATTTCTACTAAACGCTTAGCTTTTTCAATCACAAGTTCAGCCACACGCACATGATTTAATGCAGGTTGATCAAATGTAGAGCTAAAAACTTCACCTTTTACACATCTTTGCATATCAGTTACTTCTTCAGGTCGCTCATCAATTAAAAGCACTATTAGTTGGCTTTCAGGATGATTTTTAGCAATTGCAGTTGCTAATTCTTTCATTAATTCAGTTTTTCCTGTTCTAGGAGGTGCTACTATTAATCCACGCTGACCTTTTCCAATAGGTGTGAATAAATCAAGCACCCTACCCGTTAGCTTTAAAGGGTCGTATTCAAGTTGTAATTTTTCTGTTGGAAAAATTGGAGTTAAGTTATCAAATAAAGCTCTTTTTCTAGCTTCTGCTAAAGGTAAATAATTAATCGCTTCGATTTTCAAAAGTGCATAATATTTTTCTTGTTCTCTTGGCTCTCTTACTTGACCCGTTACAATATCACCTACCCTTAAAGCAAATTTTTTAATCTGTGAGTTACTAACATAAGCATCATTTACACTATCACTTAAATTTGCATCCATAGCTCTTAAAAAGCCATAACCTTCTTGGTTAATCTCTAAAATACCTGTAAAGAGTATAAAACCACCTTTTTTTGTTTGAGCTTTTAAAATTTCAAACATTAACTCTTGACGACGAAATTCTCTAGGATTTTCAACATCAGCCTCATAAGCTATTTCAATTAACTTTTCTAAAGGTAATAATTTTAATTCTTCTATTTTGTATCCATCTACTGGGATATGTTTTTTTTGATTTTTTTTCTCTGGTTTAGTTTCAACCTGTGTATCTTTATCCATTGATTTCCTTATTGTAAAAAAACGAAGTATTAAAAATTATTGTATAAATTAAAGATAAAATTGTCAATAAAATTAAAGGAATTTATATTGAAATGTTCTCATTGTAAAATAGATTTTGATAAAAATAGTATGATTTTTCAAGGCAATAACGCATTTTGCTGTAATGGTTGTAAAAATGTTTTTAATCTCATAAATGAAAATAATTTAGAAGATTTTTACAAAAATGCTTCAAATTTATCTAAAATTAATGAGCAAATTTCTTATGATGAGAACTCTTTTTTCATAGAAAAAGAAAATAATTATGAAAAAATTTTAATTTTAATAGATAATTTACATTGCGCAGCTTGTGTATGGCTTATTGAAAAAATGCTGCTTAAAAATGAAGGCGTATTAGAAATTAATATAAATTATCAAACAAAAAGAGCAAGTATAGAATATAATCCTAATAAAACTAAAGCAAAAGATATATTAAATATAATAATATCTCTAGGCTATATCCCACTAGCTTACAATCCAAATACAACAATGAAAGCTAAAAGAACTCATATTGAGTTTTATTCAAAACTAATTGTAGCAATTGCTTGTGTTATGAATATTATGTGGCTTAGTATCGCAAGATATGCTGGGTATTTTTCTAGTATGGAGCAAAGCGTTCAAGATATTATTAATTTTGCTGAATTTGTTTTATGCACTCCTGTGCTTTTTTATAGTGCTTCATCTATGTTTAAGAGCGCAATTTCTGCTTTAAAAAATAAGATTTTAAATATGGATTGTCTAGTTACTTTTGGGGCTAGTTTAGTTTATATTTATAGTATTTATGCTATGTTTGCAAGACTTTCTTATGTGTATTTTGATAGCGTAGCTATGATAATTTGCTTTGTTTTTATAGGTAGATTTTTAGAACAATTATCATATAAACAAGCTTTAGAAAATATTGATTTTTTAAGTGATTTATTAAACGCTAGTGTAAATATTGTTAAAAATGACAAAATAGAAAAAATAAGCGTTACTAAAATAAAAAAAGATGATGTAATTAGAGTATTTTTAGGAGATAAAATCTTAATAGATGGCACTTGTAAAAGCTTACAAGCTAGATTAAATCTAAGTGCTATTACAGGTGAGAGCGAATTAGTTGATATTAAGCAAGGAGATTTTATAAAAAGCGCTAGTGTGGTTGAATGTGCTAGTTTTGATTACATAGCAAATTGCACTTTTCAAGATAGCTATATTAATAAACTTGCAAAATTACTAAATAAAACTAAAAAATCAAACCTAGAAAAACTAACTGATAAAATTGGTGTTTATTTTTGTTATGCGATTTTTAGCATTGCGTTTTTGTGCTTTTTATATAATATGAGCGATATTCAAGAAGCAATTATTAGAAGCGTTAGTTTATTAATTATTGCTTGTCCTTGCGCTCTTGCACTTAGCGCTCCTGTTGGAAATCTTTTGTGCTTACACGAAGCTTTAAAGCTTAAAGTATTATTTAAAAACTCAAATTATATTGAAAATCTTAGTAAAATTGACATAGCTGTATTTGATAAAACTGGGGTTTTAACAAAATCAAAATTAGAATTATTAAGCCAAATAAATCTAAATAATTATGAAAAAAGCATTTTAAAAGCAATTTTAGATAAAAATAATCACTTCATAGCAAGTTCGTTAAATGAATATATAAAAGATACTAAACCTAGTTTAAAAGACTTTAAGCTCACGCAATTAAGCGGCTTAGGAGTGATTGCGGAATTTGAAAATGATAAATACTATCTAGGCTCTGCAAAATTATTAAATAATCATAATATTAATGCAAATTCTAAAAACGAAACTGAAATGTTTTTTGCTAAAAATGATGAGATTTTAGAGCATTTTGTATTTTCTAATCAATTAAATGATGATGCTTTAGAGCTAATAAATTATTTTAAAAAGCAAAATATAAAAGTAATAATGCTATCAGGAGATAAGCAAAAGCCTTGCGAAAAAATAGCAAAAGAACTACAAATTGATGATTTATATAGTGAATGCTTGCCCGAAGATAAGCTTAAAATAATTCAAAACCTTAGTAAAAATAATAAAGTCTTAATGGTAGGTGATGGCATAAATGACGCACTAGCTTTAAAATTAGCATTAGTATCAATTAGCTTTAAAAACGCTACTAATTTAGCCCTTAATTCAAGTGATATAATTATGCTTGATAATAAATTAATAGGCATTAAAAACTCTCATTTATTAGCAAAAAGAACTTATAGACTAATAAAAACAAACCTAGCATTAAGCTTTTTATACAATATAGTTAGCATTCCACTAGCTTTTATGGGGCTTATAAATCCATTAATTGCTAGCATTTTTATGTCGCTTAGCTCAATTTGTGTGATACTTAATTCTATAAGAATTAAAAATTATGCTAAAAAAATAAAGAATTTAAAATAAGATTTAAATTCTTTAATACTAACTCATAAATAATCTAAAATCTAATCTTTCGTGCGATAACATAGCTATATCAAGTTCATAATGAGTACTAAACAACATCTTAGTATTTTCCAAACTAACAAAGCCATCTTTTAAAATATTACTTGCTAAATAAAATGATTTATCAGCAGAGCGTTTAGCTAAATCTAAATTAATATGTAATAACTCGCTTGATTTTTTATAAGATAATGGTATAGCACGAGTTGCATTTTGAGTTAGTGTTTTTATACTTGAATATGCGTATTCAACAGCCATATTTTGCCCCAAAACACTAAAAGCAATAGCAGGATTGCAAAATTCATCGTTCTCACAAGCCTTATAATACCAACTTGCATATTCATCGTGCATAAATTCTGTATTTTTTAAAGTAGCTCTTGCCATACTAATACCTGCAGCCTTGTATTCAGCACTAGCCATTGATGAATTAGCTACTTTTGCTAATTTTAATAAACTTAATTTTTTACCCTTTAAACCACAAGCAATAGCATAAATAGCACCATCGCTAGTAGCAAATACATCTAGCATATAACTTTCTAACCATTTTTGAAAGCTTGAAGCGTCTTTTACAACGCCCCAAGAAATATAGCTTTCTAAACCAAAACTATGCGAATAAGCACCATTTGCAAAGGCACTATCAAATAAAAACTGCCCTAACATTAGTGATGATGACTCGCGTGTTTTAAAGCATGACGCAAAACTTTTTGCGTTTTTTCATAGCTTACTTGATTTTCTTCTAGCCACTCAATTATTAAATAATCATCTTCAACTATCATAAAACCATCTTCAAAAACAGCAGGCATATGTCTATTGCCTATTGAATGAGCTACAAAACCCATTTGCATCATATCTTTTGGCTTAATCAAAATTACACTCTGTGGCAAACATTCTATTACAAAAACTCTCTTATCATCTTCGCCTAAAATATCGCCATTATGAAAATGACCATTATCTAGGCTTATGCCAATTTCTACTCCACTATCACTTGTTAAGCGAAGTATGTGTTTTAATCTATCATCAGGCGAAACTTTTACATTATCTATCATTTTGCCTTTAGTATCATAATCTTTTATATTGCCTAGTATGGTTTTTACTATCATTTTTTCTCCTAAAATAAATAATATCTTTGAGTTAGTGGTAATTCTGTAGCTGGTTCGCTATATGCAACTTCTCCATCAACCGTTACTACATAAGTTTGTGGGTCAACTTCAATTTTTGGAGTTGCATTGTTTAATTTCATATCAGATTTTTTAGCACTAGCTGCACCTTGTATTGGTAATACTTGTTTTTTAATTCCGTATTCTTTAGCAACATTTGCATCTACTGCCATTTTGCACATAAAACTATAGCAAGTTTCGTGTAATGCAACACCTAAAGCACCAAACATTTTTCTATGCATTACTGGTTGTGGAGTTGGAATTGATGCGTTGCTATCTCCCATTACTGAATGTAAGCAAAATCCACCTTTAATTATTAATTTAGGTTTAGTTCCAAATGATTTTGGATCCCATAATACTAAATCAGCGATTTTACCAACTTCAACACTACCTACATAAGTAGAAATTCCTGCTGCTATTGCTGGATTTATTGTATATTTTGCAATATATCTTTTAATACGCTCATTATCAGAATATTCACTATCATTACCTAATGC
Organism: Campylobacter sp. MG1; assembly: GCF_026616895.1. Lineage (NCBI taxonomy): Bacteria > Pseudomonadati > Campylobacterota > Epsilonproteobacteria > Campylobacterales > Campylobacteraceae > Campylobacter > Campylobacter sp. MG1. Next base: position 24,625 of record NZ_JANYME010000004.1, on the reverse strand, counting down.
TCCACGCTGGATTTTCATCTTATGAGCTGTTTGCCAAGTTCTACTTACAACTTCACCAATTCTTCCCATAGCTTGAGAATCACTACTCATAATTGAGATTACACCCATATCGTGTAATACATCTTCAGCACCGATTGTTTCTTTTCTAATTCTACTATCAGCAAAAGCAACATCTTCTTTAACATTTTTACTTAAGTGATGGCAAACCATTAACATATCTAAATGCTCTTCAATAGTATTAACCGTAAATGGCATTGTTGGGTTTGTTGAAGCTGGTAAAATATTTGGCTCGCCTGCTAATTTAATAATATCAGGAGCATGACCGCCACCAGCACCTTCTGTATGGAATGTATGAATAGTTCTACCATTAATTGCTGCTTTTGTATCTTCTACACAACCATATTCATTTAATGTATCTGTGTGAATACCTACTGATACATCAGCAATCTCTGCAGCTTTTAATGCGTTATCAATAGCACTTTTTGTAGTTCCCCAGTCTTCGTGAATTTTAAGTCCTGCTGCACCTGCACGAAGTTGTTCTAAATTCACTTCTACATTAGAACCATGACCTTTAGCATAAAGACCTATATTAATAGGTAAATCATCAGTGCCTTGAAGCATTCTTTTTATATTAAATATACCAGGGGTGCAAGTTGTAGCCTTAGAACCATCGTTTGGACCTGTTCCACCACCAAATAAAGTAGTAATACCATTGCTTAAAGCTTCATCAACTTGTTCAGGATTTATAAAATGTATATGAGTATCAATCCCACCTGCTGTAACTATAAGACCTTCTCCTGCAAGTGCTTCAGTGCCAACTCCAGTTACAAAGTCAATATCATCAGTAATATCAGGGTTTCCACCTTTACCAATTGCGTGGATTTTCCCATTTTTAATACCTATATCTGCTTTATAAATACCTGTATAATCAATTATAAGTGCATTTGTAATTACTAAATCAACTACATCTTTATCTAAAAATCTTGAGTTTTGACCCATACCATCACGAAGAGTTTTTCCACCACCGAATTTGCACTCTTCGCCATATTTTGTATAGTCTTTTTCAACTCTAGCAAAAAGATTTGTATCAGCTAATCTTATACTATCACCAGTAGTTGGTCCAAAATGAGATGCGTATTCTGCTCTAGTTATTTTAAACATTATTGCTCCTTATTTATCTAATTTACCATTGATTTTGCAATTTTGTCCCCAAACTTCACGACTACCTGCTAAATCAATTAACTTAACACTTTTTTTCATACCTGGTTCAAAACGAACTGCAGTTCCACTAATAATATCTAAACGCTTTCCACGAGCTTTTTCTCTATCAAATTCTAAAAGTTTATTTGTTTCATAAAAATGATAATGAGAACCTACTTGAACTGGTCTATCTCCTGTATTTACAACTTCAATTTCTATACTTTCACGACCTTCGTTGCAAACTATATCACCTTGTGCATAAATTATTTCACCTAATTTCATAATTCCTCCTTAGTTAATTGGATTATGGATAGTTACTAATTTGGTTCCATCTTTGAAAGTAGCTTCAATTTGAACTTCATTTACTATATCAGCAACACCTTCCATAACTTGGTCTTTGCGTAAAACATTTTTACCTTCGTTCATAAGGTCGCTTACGCTCTTACCTGCTCTTGCACCTTCCATTACATAATCACTTATAATAGCAATTGCTTCAGGGCAATTTAACTTAAGACCATTGTCTAAACGCTTTCTAGCAACTACTGCTGCATAGCTTAATAAGAGTTTTTCTTGCTCTTTTTTTGTTAATGTCATAATTTCTCCTTAAGATTGTTTTAATAAAAATTCTTGTTTTATATCATTTATGTAAGACATTGCTAAGTCGTTACTATTAGATAATATTCTAACTATTAAAATATTATTAATATTACTATGAGTAATTATTATATTTTCATTAAAAATTTCTTTAATATCAATATTTTCATTAAGTATTAAATTATAAAAATATTCATAATTTAAATTAGAAAGCAAACTATTTATATTTTCATAAATAAAATTATCGTTAAAAATTAATTTATAATTGATAAATAGTTTTAATCTTAAATTAGCTTTAAATTTAGCTTTTGAATATCCTATAAAACCACCATCTATATAAATAAATTTAGATAAACTATCAAAATAAATAGTAGATGTGCTGTTAAAATTTGCATCTTCATAAAATATATTAGCATCATTATGAAATATTAAACTAGAATTATTTAATGTAATTTTAGTATTTAATTTTTGTTTACCTTTATATATTTTTTGATTTGATTGTGAACTCAAATAAGCTTTTGAATTTAATAACTCAAAATCTAATTCATACATATCTTTATCAACAAGACCACCACCTAGTGTAATAAGATATGCAAAAAACATATCATCATAACAAGGAACTTCTAGTAATCTAGTCATCCCAAGTTGAAAATTGTTTTTAAGTTTATTATCATAAAGAGTGATTTTTAAAGTATTCACTCTAAGCCTTTAAGAAGACAATTTTTCTCAATCCAATTAATAACATCAGACAAACCTTCATCTTTTTTAAGATTTGTAAAGAAAAAGTCTTTATTTTTTCTAAAATGTAAAGTATCGCTTTTCATAATATCAAGATTTGCACCAACATAGGGAGCTAAATCGGTTTTATTAATTATAAATAAATCTGATTTAATCATTCCAGCACCTGCTTTGCGTGGGATTTTTTCACCTTGTGCCACATCAATTACATAAATACTAAAATTAACTAAATCAGGACTAAAAGTAGCAGCTAAATTATCCCCACCACTTTCTAAAAAAAGTAAATCTAAATTAAATTTCTTTTGTAATTCATTTAATGCAGCTTCATTCATTGAAGCATCTTCTCTAATCGCAGTGTGCGGACACCCACCAGTTTCTACACCTATAATTCTTTCTGGTGGTAAAACACTGTTTTTCGCTAAAAACAAGGCATCTTCTTTTGTATAAATATCATTTGTTACAACGCCTATTTCATAATCTTTACTCATAACTCTTACTAATCTTTCTATTAAAAGAGTTTTACCAGCTCCAACAGGACCACCTACTCCTATAATGACAGGTTTTTTCATAATACAAATCCTTTGTTTTAAAAAAAATCGTGCTAATATTAACAAAGAATGGTATTAAAATTATCCAAAATAAAAAACTAAATCACATAAGCAAATGCAACAAATAAAATATATAAATTTTAAAAAATAAAATCTAAATTTAATCCGCTCATATCAAAATCTCTATGAAAATCATTAGGCATAGGAGTTTTTATATCATAATCAAATATTTTTGTCCTAACACAATGAAGCATTAGCCTTGAGCTTACGATTTTGCTATATTTTACATCGCCTAAAATTCCAGCTCCTATGCTATTTAAATGCACTCTTATTTGATGAGTTCTACCGGTAGAAATTTGAACCTTTAATAAAGTTTTTTTACCTTCAATTTTTAATGGTTCAATGCTAGTATATGCTCTTTTTGCATTTTCACTATAAGAAATTTTACTAAATGCACTCTTACCTTTTATAGTCAATATCGGCTCATCAATAACAATAGGTTCACTGATAATTTTATTTACAATAGCTAAATAAATTTTTCCTACTTTTTCATTTTTATACTCATTTTTAGCAGCTTTTAAGAATTCATCATTTTTTGCATAGAGCACAATCCCACTTGTATCCTTATCTAGTCTATTAAGAAGAATATGCTGTGTTTTTATAAATTCAACACTAACACCTATTGGTTTATTTATCGCTAATAAATTTTCATCTTCAAAAATTATATCTGTTTTTGGCTTTGTAATTTTAAAAATAGTATTAACAGGCATGAGTCCTCTAGCTATTTCTAATCTTTTACCTCCGTGCAAAACAAGTCCTAAATCAATTAATTCTTTTGCAGCACTATTTGAAATTTTTTCTTGCAATGCTAATAGTTTATATGCTTTTTCTTGTTTCATTTAAAATCCTATCTAATATACTTACTAATGTTTCAAAACTATATTTTGACTTTATTTTAGCTGGTTTTACATTATCAAAATTAATATCATCACTAATCACAACATTTTCGATGCAATCTAATACAGCAAGTTGCGAATAAATAAACTTACCAGCAATAATTTTACACCCAAAAAATGCTGGTTCTACAAAATTATGCCCTCCAATAGGCACATACGAACCACCTAAAATAACATAATCACTTATGGCATAAAAATTTATAAGCTCACCCAAAGTATCTAACAAAAACACATTAGAATCTAAATACGCATTTTCACTATCGCTAAATTTAAAATATTTAATACCTTTATTCTTTAATAAATTCTCAACTTCTATAAATCTTTCTGGATGTCGTGGTGCTAATATCAATGTCTTATTTTCTAAAAATTTAAAATCTATTTTTGATAAAATTATTTCTTCCTCACCTTTATGAGTACTTGCTATTAAAACTATTTCTTTATTTTTTTGCAATTTTTTATTAGGTGTAAAATTTGTTAGTAACTTAATGTTTGTAAAAACTTCAATATTTTCTCCACCAAGCATCTGTAATCTTTTATAATCTTGATAGCTTTGTGCTATTATAAAATCAAAATTTTTAAAAATTTCATTATAAAAAAATCTAAATTTGTAATATTTTTTAAAACTATTTTTTTTAATTCTAGCATTTAATAAAATTGTTTGTTTATTATGATTTTTATAAATTTTTAATAAATTTAACCAAAATTCTGCCTCAAAAACAATTAAAGTTTTAGCTGGTTTTAACCAAAAAAAAAGTATCGGCTCTAATGGTAAAAAAAATGTATTATCAACTATTTTTTTAGCCTCATTATAGCCAGTCTTTGAAGCAACCGTTATAAGTATATTTTTATTTTTACTTTTATAATAATTAATCAACGGAGTTAACGATTTAACTTCCCCATAACTTGCTAGATGAAAATGTATATCAGCTAAATTATGTCTTTCAAAAGGAAAAAACTTTTTATAAAGTTGATTATATTTTTTTTTAAAACTTAATGGTATTAATATTATTAAACCTAATATATATAAAAAAATACTAACAACTATATATAAAAAGTACATTTTTCACTATTTTTTATTCTTCAATATATAAAATCCTTCCACAGTGTGGGCAATTAATAATATCATCTCCTTTTAAAACTAGGCTATAAGTTTTACTATTTAATTGCATAAAACAACCATAACAAGCTTGTTTTTTTACAGGAACTACAGATGTATTTTTAGCCCATTTTCTAATTTTTTCATAAAAACTAAAAACTTTGCTATCTATTTCACTAGCCAAAGAATCTTTTTTAACATAAATATTTTTTCTTTTTTCCTCAATAGCATCAAGGGATGATTTTTGATTGTTTATAGCTATTAATAAATTATCTTTTAATATTGAAATTTGTTTATTATTTTCTTGAATTTCTTCATTTTTAGAAGATAATAATTTATCTAATCTTTCTATTTCAAGATTAGCAGTATATAATTGTTCCCTTGCTATTTCTTCCTCTAATTTTAAAGCCTCTATCTCTTTATTAGACTTTACTAAGTTAACTTTTTTAGCTATGTCATTAATTTTGTTAGAAAATTGTGCAATATGATTATCCACCCTTACTTTAGACTCATTTATTTCACTTATTACATTTTCTAATTTATTATTTTTATGCTCTAAATGTTTAATTTGTTCTTCTAATAAAATTGATTCTCTCTTTACACTTTCAATTTGTGGTAAAAAACTATCAATTTCTTTATCTAATTTTGACAATTCAATTAATTGGGATAAATGTTTGTTCATTATATGTGTCCTTAATAATCTAAAAATGGGTTCTTTGAATGGCACATTATAATATCTATTGGTAATTTTTGCAAATTATCATATAAAGAATTAGCAAAACATATTTCACTCTCATAATGCCTTATATCTATTACACTAATATCATTTTCACTAAGCATTAATGCATCATGATATTTAATATCACCAGTAAGAAAAATATTACTATTTAAATTTGATGCTAGTGATATGCCAGAACCAGTACAAACACCAATTAATTCAGAATTTTTCATATTTTTAGCTAAACTAATAGTAATATTTTTTAAATTTAACTTAGATTTTAAATAATCACACAACTCATATATATTAGAAAAATCATTTTTAAAATACAATAAAAAATTATCATTTTTTATTATCTCTTTTTCTAAAATTTTTTCAACAAAATATTTATTTAAGTGACTCAAATCATAATTTGTATGCATTGATATCAATGCACAATTTTTTATTATTAATTCCTTTAAAATATTACCTACATAATCATTTTTTATATTCTTTAAACCCTTAAAAATCAATGGATGATGAGTTATTATTAAAGAATTATTTTTAAATTGTTTAACTTGCTGATAATCTAAATCTAAGCTTAAATATATTCTTTCACAAAAACCATTATTTTCTAATAATATTCCACTATTATCCCAACTCTCCTGAATTTCAAATGGGCTTAACTCATTTAAATAATTATAAATTTCACTAACTTTCATAAAAATTCCTTGTATAAAATCATAATCCATACAAAAATAGCCATACAAATAGTTAAAAATACTCCAGCAGACGCTAAATCTTTAGCCTCTTTTGCTAATAACTCGTATTTTTTAGTAACTAAATCAACAACACATTCAATAGCAGTATTAAAACATTCTGATATGAAAACCAACACTATACTAAATATTAATAAAATTTTATCATATATGTCAAAATCATATAAAATAGCAAATAATAAAAATGGTAAAGCACAAAATAATTCTAACTTAAATGCACTTTCTTTAAATGCTCTTTTAATACCTGCTATAGCATAGCTTGCATTTTTTAAAAAAGAATATCTTTTTTTCATAATTATCACCTCTTTAATTAGTATTTTTTAAGGATATATAAAATCTCTTTTACATGGATTTTACGATTATTTAGATTTCTACTTGCTCTAAAGGTATTATATTTTTGCTCTAATATATTTAAGCTACCAAATTTTAAAAGAGTGTTTTTAAATTCATCTTCACTTATTATGCCTTCGTTGTTATATGAGATTAAAATTATTTTTGCTTTTAGATTGTTTATTAGCTCAAAAAAGCTTTCGCTAGCTGTTTTTTTAGAATTATAAACGCTTTTATTCCAATCCTTTGTAATACCTGAAACCTTAGAAATATCTTGTGGTTTAATATAATTTGTAATTAGATTTAGCATAAAATAATTTGAGCCATAAGGATGCTGATTATAAGGCGGGTCAATATAGCATAAATCACAATCAAGCTCATTTGCTAAAACATTTGCATCTTGCCAAAACACATTAAAAGGCACATTATGGTTTGAAAAAATAGGCATTGCTAATTCAATATTAGCAATAATTCTACTAAGAGCATTTTTGCCACTTCCGCCCCATTCTCCTATGCCGTTTTTATTCTTGTAAAAGCCTTTAAAAACACCACTTGTATTTACTTTTACACTAGCTTCATATAAAAGTGGTGCTAAAAAGTATTTTTTATATTTGTGATTTTCTAGTAATAATCTTACCGTATCAATATAACTAGCATTATAATTTGTATAAAAAGCTCTATCATTTTGAGTGATATTTAGCTCATCTTTAGGAGAGTAAAGCTCTCTTATAAAGCCGTTTTCATTAAAATTATTAATGATTTGCTCTTTTAGTTTTTTATGCTCTATTTCAAGCTCTTTATAAAAATTATTATCAATATTTGATAAATAGCATTCGTTGATTGCTTTGCTATAACTTTCTAAATCATTTGCTATTAAATAGCTTGAGTGTTGTTTTAAAAATCTTGCGACAATGCCACTGCCACTAAACAAATCAACCGAGCTTAATTTATCTTTTTTAAGCTCGGTTTTTGCATATTTTACGCCTTTTTCAATAAAGCCTAATAATGAGCGTTTATTGCCTAAATAAGTAATTATTTGTTCGCTTAAATAGGCTTTGTTTTCTTGCATTAAAACGCTTTTTTAGCTAGATTTATAACAGCTTCGTTAAACTCACTAACTTTAGCAAATTCTAAGCCTTGAGCAAGTGCTGCGGTGCCATAAGCTATAAATGCTAGATTTTTAAGGCTATCTTCGTTATTTTCGTTTATTAGTTTTGCTACTAATTCGTGTTTTGCATTTAATTGTAAAACGCCTTTAGCATTCATTTTTTCTCCGCTAAATTGAGCCATCATTTTAGCCATCATATATTCTTGGTCTTTAGTATCATAAACTAAGCTTGATAATGAGCTTTCTAAAGAATTAGATAAAACTACTTCTTTTACATCATTTTCTAATATTTTGCTTAGTTTTTCACAAAAGCCTTTTTGCTCATCGTTTAATTCATCTTTTTTGATTTCATCAACTTCGTTTATAGCTTTTAAATCAAAATCTTTATATTTATGAACCATAGGAATTACAATTGGGTCAATCTTGTCGCTTAAAAGCAATACATTTATGCCATTTTTTTTGTAGCTTTCAAGTAAAGGTGAGTGTTTTAATAATTCTTTATTTTCACCGATTAGATAATAAATAGTTTTATTTTCGCCTAAATTAGCACAATATTCATCAAGTGTGATTTGACTATCGTTTTGACTATTATCAAATTTGCATAATGCTAAAATCTCATCTTTGTTCGCACTTGGGTCAAACAATGCTTCTTTTAATACAGCACCAAATAATTTATAAAACTCATCATATTTATTAGCATCATTTTTTTGTAATTTTTCTAATTCACCTAAAATCTTTTTAGTGCTGATTTCTTTGATTTTTCTTAAAATTACATTTTCTTGTAGTATCTCACGGCTTACATTTAAAGGTAAATCCTCAACATCAAGCACACCTTTAACAAATCTTAAGTAACTTGGTAAAATCTCTTCTTTTTCGCTAATTAATACTCTTTTTACATAAAGTTTTATACCTTTTTCATAATCTACTCTATATAAATCGTGTGGAGCATTTGCAGGGATAAAAAATAAGCTTGAATATTCTAAAGAACCGCCCTCACTTTTAGTATGAACATATAAAATCGGCTCTTTGCTATCATAACTTATACCTTCATAGAATTTTAAATAATCTTCTTTTTTAAGGCTTGTTTTGTTTTCTCTCCATAAAGCTTTTGCTTTATTGATTTGCTCGAATTTTAATTCAGTTTTAGCGTTTTCTCCTTCGCCAACACTTATTTCTTTTTCTAAGAAAATTGGATAAGAAATATGATTTGAATACTTGCTAACTAGGTTTTCAATAGTGTGAGTGTTTAAAAACTCATCATCTTTTAAATGTAGAACTATTTTTGTGCCAAAACTATCTTTATTTGTTTTAGTGATTTCATAACCATTTGTATCAGAACTCCATAAAAACGAATCATTGCTTAAGGCTTTTTTAGTATAAACTTCAATTTTATTTGCAACCATAAATGCTGAATAAAATCCAACACCAAATTGACCTATCAAATCGCTATTTTTCTTAGCATCTTCGCTTAAATTTTCTAAGAATTTCTTAGTTCCACTTGAAGCAATTGTGCCTAAATTATTATTTAAATCAGCTTCGTCCATACCTATGCCGTTATCTTCTATGATTAATAATTTAGCGTCTTTATTAATGCTAATTTTAATACTAGGATTAAAGCTAATTCCTTTATAAGCTTCATCGCTAAGGCTTAAGAAATTTAGCTTATCTATAGCGTCGCTTGAGTTTGATATAAGCTCTCTTAAAAATATTTCTTTATTTGAGTAAAGTGAATGAATCATTAAATTAAGTAATTGATTTACTTCGGTTTTAAATTCCATATTTTCTCCTATTTAAAAAAATTTAAAGCAATATAAGTTGCTATTAGTCCAAATACTACATTTAAAATAATATTTGCACTAAAGGCAACGAAGCCTAATGATTTTAATAATGTTATGCTCTCATAAGTAATTGATGAAAAAGTAGTAAAAGCACCTAAAAATCCTACTACTATTAATAATCTTATCTCGTTTAAACTCTCGTAATTTTTAGCTAGTGCATAAAATAATCCTATCAAAAAACAGCCTATTAAATTAACGATTAATGTCCCAGCTATAAAGAATTTAAAATCAAAATTACGATTTATAAAAGTGCTTAAAATATATCTTAAAACAGCACCAATGGCTCCACCTAAAGCAACCATAAAAATATTCACTCATTAGCCTTGAAATATTCATTAATTGCTTCTTGCATTAAGTCTTTTGCATTGTCTAATTCATTAGCTTTTAGTGGTTGTAAAGGTATTATTGTAAGTTTTTTACCTAAGTGAATTGTTATTCTTTTACTATCTAAAATCTCTTTTGAACCAATAATTACAACAGGTTGAACTAAAACATCTAATTTAGTAGCTAGCATTGAAGCGCCTTTTTTAAATCTTAATAACTCATAGCCATCACTTCTAGTTCCTTCAGGAAACATAGATATGTTTCTATTATTATTTAATCTATCGTTTGCTTCATTTATAACTCTTACAAAATCTCTTGCGTTTTCTCTATCTATTGAAATCATTTTAGGTAATTTTATGATATTTCCAAAGAAAAATAATTCTTCAATCTGTTTTTTTGCAATCCAAGCTAAATCGTATGGATATATATCTTCAAGTGCGATAATATCTAGCATTGAGCGATGATTTAGGATAATCATTCTTGCATTAGGATTAAAATCGCCTTTTATTTCTATTTTATAACAGCACAATTTACGGATAAATTTTGCCCAAGTTTTTCTAATAACCCAATTTTTTTTAGGGAAAATAAACATTAAAACAATTACAAAAGCAATGCTGATTGCTATGATTATTGCTAGAAAAATACTTAAGATTTTATTCAATATCTTCATTTTTTACCCAACCACTTGTATTTTCATCAAGTGCTATTTTCACAAATCCTTTTTGTTCATTTAAAATTTTAACCTCTTTTTTGCCATTATTTTTATAAAAAATAGTAGAATTATCAGTCGGTAAAATTCTAATATTAGCACCATCTTTTAATGTAGAACTTTTAATACTAGTATCTCCTAAAAAACTAAAAGCAGCCAGCAATAAAGCAACAGCAACCAAAGAAAAAAAGCGCTTAAACACCAATACTATTACTAATAAAATAATAGCTATCAACAAACTGATAATTTGTAAATAAAAATTAAATTCCTTATTTATTGGATTTAATTCAGTTTGTGTACTAACCTCATCTATTTCTAATTTAACTTCAAATTTATTATCTATAAATTTATTTTCCAATGGGTCATAATATGAAAAAGAAAAATTTTTTATATGATTATCAAAAATTAATGCTATTGAACAAGTAGCATCTTCATAGCTTTTTCCAATATTAGTAATACTTTGAGATTTAACATTTTTAAATAAAAAATTATTAAAATTTGTGTTATTAGCCTTAGCATTCATACCACAAATAGTATTTTCATCATCATACATTGTACATTTTAATGCTGAAATTTCTAAATTACTAGCAACCAAATTTGAATAATCTTTATTAAATGGTAAAGTTTCTATAATAATTGGTTCAAACAAAACACTACTTTTACCAACTAATTGAGTATTTCTAAACAAACTAGCACTCATTCCACTAAGTTTAGCATTTGCCGTATTTGCCTGCATATAAATTCTTGTTTTATATACGCCTTTTTCGCTAATAAAATCAAATTTTTTATTTAATATTTGCATATCAACACTGTTATTAAAACTTATTTCAGGTGTAAAATTTATTTCATAATTACTATTTATAACAACATCAACATAAAAAATCTCATTTACTTTAACATTTTTTTTAGAAAATTTAGTATCTATAACTAATTCAATATTATCATTAAATTCTTCTTTAACATTACTATCAAAATTAGCTTCATCATTCTGTGTCAAATTTGTATAAACTTGCGCATCCATAACACTAAGCTCCTTTGTAGGAGCTGCAAACATAATGATACTAAATATTAACAATAATATTTTTTTCATTAATTTCCTTTAATAACCAATATCCTTAAGGCATCTATGGCTGATTTTAATTGTGCATCATTATTAATATTTTCTTCTGTAATTAAATTTTTATCATCTTTTTTATCATCTTTTTTATCGTCAATTTTTTCTAATTCATTTTCTAAATGTTTTTTCAAATCACTTTCTTTAATATTAAAACCATTATCTTCAGTATTTACCTTGCCAGGATAAACAATAATATCAGGGGTAACTCCTACTGCTTGAATAGTTCTTCCGCTTGGTAGATAATATTTTGCTATTGTTAATTTTACACCTTCATTATTTCCTATCTCTCTTACCATTTGAACACTACCTTTGCCAAATGTTTTTTCCCCAACAATAATCGCTCTTTTTCTATCTTGCATAGCTCCACTTACAATTTCGCTTGCACTTGCACTTCCACCATTTACAATAATGCTTATAGGAAGCTTAGTATGAGTTGCAAAACTCTTAATAGCTACAGTATCTTCTTTACTCTCTTCATTTCTTCCTTTTTGAGATACTAAAATACCTTTATCAATAAATAAATTCAATAAATCTGTAGCTTGGTTTAATAAACCACCTGGATTGTTTCTTAAATCAATTACTATCCCTTTAATATCCTTATTAATAGCTAATGCGTCTTTTACTTTACTTACAACATTTCTATCAAAACTTGTAATTCTAATGTATAAAAAGTCTGTATTTTCTATTTTTTTAGTATAAACGCTTTCAACTTTTATAATATCTCTTGTTATCGTAAAATCTAGTGGCTTTTTCTCGCCTTTTCTATATATTGTAATATTAATCTTAGTATTTGGTTTGCCACGCATTTTAGAAACTGCGTCATCAAGATTCATTCCTATTGTGCTTTCATTTTCAATTTTTAAAATAACATCGCCTGATTTTATACCAATTTTATCAGCAGGTGTTCCTTCAATAGGTGCAATAACGGTTATTGCATTATCTTTAATTGATAAAGTCATTCCAAGACCGCCAAATTCTCCGTTTGTGCTTTCTTGTAAAGATTTGAAATTCTTCTCATTTAAAAATGCTGAATGTGCGTCAAGATTACTCAATAATCCTTCTAAAGATTTATCCACAAGCTGTTGTATAGTAATTTCATCAACATAATTTGCTTCAATCATTCTAAAAGTCTGAATCAATTTAGAAAACGCCTGTCTTTCAGCTTCTTCATCGGTTTTTGCGAACAATGATAGTCCTAATGCAACACATAAAAATAATTTTTTATTAAATTTCACGATAGCTCCAATAAGATTAAGATAAACGCTAATTCTAGCTGTTTTTTTTTAATATTATGTAAGAATTTTAAACATTTTTGCATTTATATTTTAGCACTTAAGATATTTAAGTGATAAATTTAATTTTATACTTGACAATAATAGACTAAAGTAATATAATGCGAACCATATCAATTAAAGGAGATAATATGAATATTCAAGATAAATTAACAAATCAATTTAATGAAACTTTAAGTCAAGCAGTCAGCTTATGTGTATTTAATAAAAATCCAAATATAGAACCATTTCATATTTTATGGGCTATTGCTAATGATTCAAGTTCTATTCTTAATCAAGTATTTAATAAATTATCAATAGATAAAACTGCAATTTCATTAATGCTAAAAAGTAAGGCTGATAATTTAGTAAAAAGCGATGGAGTAAATGCTAATAATGTAAAACCTAGTAATGCACTTTTAACTTCACTTGAAAAGGCTATTGGATTTGCTTTAAGTAAAGGTGATAGCTACTTAAGCACTGATATGTGGATAATTAGTGAGTGTGATAAGGGTGGAATTTGTGAGTTATTAAAAGATTATTTAGATTTACTTGTATTAAAAAGCGATTTAAATGCTTTAAGAGGTGATAGAAAAATTAGCGAAAAAGAGCAAGATGATATAAGTAATAAAGAATTAGAAAAATACACCACAAATCTAGTTGAATTAGCAAAATCAGGCAAACTTGACCCAATTACAGGAAGAGATAATGAATTAGAAAGGCTTATGCAAATCTTAATTAGAAAAAGCAAAAATAATCCTATTTTATTAGGTGAGCCAGGAGTTGGTAAAACAGCTATAGTAGAAGCCCTAGCTCAAGCAATTGCTAATAAACAAGTGCCAAGCTCTTTAGCTAATAAACAAATATTAAGTCTTGATTTAGCAGCACTTGTTGCAGGAGCAAAATACCGCGGAGAATTTGAAGAAAGACTTAAAAATATAATTGAAAGTGTAAAAGCAAATCCTAATATTATAATTTTCATTGATGAAATTCATACAATATTAGGTGCAGGTGCAAGCGAAGGAAGTATGGATGCTGCTAATATACTTAAACCTGCTTTAAGTAGGGGCGAGTTTAAAACCATTGGTGCAACCACTTTAAAAGAATATAAAAAATATTTTGAAAAAGATGCTGCAATGCAAAGAAGATTTCAAAGCATAATTGTGAATGAACCAAGCGTAAATGATGCAATAGCAATGCTTAGGGGTCTTAAAGAAAGATTAAGTGCTCATCATAATGTAAGTATTAATGATAAAGCTTTAGTAGCTGCTGTTAAGCTTAGTAATCGTTATATTCAAGGAAGATTTTTACCTGATAAAGCAATAGATTTAATAGATGAAGCTGCGGCTGAACTTAAAATGCAAATTGAAAGTGAGCCAAGTGCTTTAAGAAATGTAAAAAATAATATCGTTAGATTAAGAGTTGAAAAAGAAGCTTTATTAATGGAAGGCGAAGAAAAAAATAAAAAAAGATTAAAAGAAATTGAAAATGAATTAAGTGAATTTAGCGAAGAAGAAAGAAAATTAAGAATGAAATTTGAAAACGAGCAAAGAGTATTTGCCGAAATTTCAAAGAAAATGAACGAGATTAATAATTTGCAAAATGAAGCAAATATTGCAAAAAATAAAGGAGATTATCAAAAAGCAGGAGAGATTGAATATGGGAAAATCCCACAAGTTAAAAACGAGCTTGAGAATGCTAAGGCAAATTGGCAAGAGTTAAAACAAAGCGGAACTTTACTTAAAAACGAAGTTGATGATGAGCAAGTCGCTTTAATTTTGGCAAAAATGACAGGAATAAAGGTTAGTAAATTACTAAGCAATGAGAGTGAAAAATACTTAAATCTTGAAAATAATTTACAAACTCGTGTGGTAGGACAAGATAAAGCTATAAAAGCTCTAGCTCGTGCAGTAAGGGCAAATAAAGCAGGGCTTAGTGATAGCAATCGTCCTATAGGAAGCTTTTTATTCTTAGGGCCTACAGGAGTTGGTAAAACTGAATTAGCAAAAGCAATTGCAAAAGAGCTTTTTGATGATGAAAAGGCTTTAATTCGTTTTGATATGAATGAATACGCTGAAAGTTATAGAGTAAGCAATTTAATAGGCTCTGCGGTTGGTTATGTAGGAAGTGATGAAGGCGGACAATTAACAGAAGCTGTTAAAAATAGACCTTATTCGGTGCTACTTTTTGATGAGATAGAAAAGGCTCATCCTGATATTTTTAATATATTTTTAAATATGTTAGATGAAGGAGCTTTGAGTGATAACAAAGGCTTTAGGGTTGATTTTAAAAACACTTTAATAATATTTACAAGTAATATTGGAGCAGCTAAGTTTGTAGATATTAAAAATGAAAAAGAAAGAAATGAATTAATAAATAAAGAATTATTAAAATACTTTAAACCTGAATTTGTAAATAGACTTGATGAAATAGTAGGATTTAATGCTTTAAATAAAGATTTATGCTTACAAATTGTTGATATTTTGCTTAAAAATACTAGCAATAAATTAGCTGAACTTGGAATTAGCTTTAGTATTAGTGAGAATGCAAGATTAGAAATTTTAAATCTAGGTTATAGTGATGAATATGGTGCTAGAGCCTTAAAAAGAACTATATATCAAGAAATTGATTCAAGACTTAGTGAGCTTATTTTACAAGGTAGTTTAAAATCTGAAATTTATGTGGATTTTAAAGATGAATTCATATTTAATACGAAATAAATTTAATAGCACCCTATTTTGGGTGCTAAAATATTAAAATTATTTAAAAATCCATAGCTACTTGAAAACAATATTCAATCAAATTTAAATTTTAAGTAAATATTAAGATTGGGGGGGGGTATTATACTGATTTTACAAAAAGCATAATGCAAAGCATTAGGCTTTAAACTAAATCAAAAGGAGAATAAATGAAAAAATTATTAAGTTTTGTAGCTGTTGCTACTATGTTTGTTGCTTGCGGAAGTGATGCTCCTAAAGCTGGTGAAGCTCCCGAAGTAGTAGCAAAAAAATGTCTTGATGAGTTTGCTAAAGGAGAAGTGAAAAAATTTGCTAACTGCTTTCGTTTTGAATCAGAAGATGAAAAGAAAAAATTCATAGAATTTACGGGCGAAAAAGCAAAAAGTAATGAAAAAATGGGTGGTATCAAATCATTAGAAACAAAATTATCAGTTTTATTTGAAGACACAGCTACAGTTAAAGTTTTAGCAACATTCAAAAATGGTAAAAGTTTTGATGATAATGTGGATTTGATAAAAGTAAATAATACTTGGTATATTATGAAAAAATAATTTTAGCTTAAGACTTATTGGAATTTATTTGCGAAAATAAATTCCAAACTAAATTAATAAAATTATATTAACACGCACTCTTTAAAAAATACAAAAATAAATTCCAGTAAAATTTAAAATATATTTTAATTTAATTTTTAGGATTTGTAATGCAATAAAATTTTTAATCATATTAAACAATACAAATTAAGTAAAACTTAAGATTGGGGGGGGGTATTATACTGATTTTACAAAAAGCATAATGCAAAGCATTAGGCTTTAAACCAAATCAAAAGGAGAATTAATGAAAAAATTATTAAGTTTTGTGGCTGTTGCTGTAATGTTTGTAGCTTGTGGGAGTGATGCTCCTAAAGCCGGTGAAGCTCCCGAAGTAGTAGCAAAAAAATGTTTTGATGAGCTTGCTAAAGGAGAAGTGAAAAAATTTGCTAACTGCTTTCGTTTTGAATCAGAAGATGAAAAGAAAAATTTCATAGAATTTATGGAAAGAAAAGTAAGAAGTAATCAAATACCGGATGGTACCAAATCATTAGAAACAAAATTATTAGGTTTATTTGAAGACAGAGCTAGAGTTAAACTTTTGGCAACATTCAAAAGTGGTGATAGTCTTGATAAAAACGTGGATTTAATAAAAATAAATGATACTTGGTATATTGAACGTTTATAAAATTTTATTGGAATTTATCTTAGATAAATTCCAAAATCTATTATTAGCTAAAGGAAAAACCTTTAGCTAATTCAAACTTGAAAAATTAAGGAGAAAATATGAAAAAATTATTAAGTTTTTTAGTTTTTGCTTTTATGCTAGTTGCTTGTGGGAATTATGTTCCTAAAGCCGGTGATGCTCCCGAAGTAGTAGCAAAAAAATGTCTTGATATGTATAGTACATTTGAAATAAATCAAATGAAACAATACGCAAAGTGTATTCAAGAAAATAAAAGACAAGAATTCTTAACTTATATAGATAACTTAGCAGATAACATAAAAAGTAAAAAAGAAGAATTTATGGAAAAAACGGGTGGTATCAAATCATTAGAAACAAAATTATCAGTTTTATTTGAAGACACAGCTGAAGTTAAAGTTTTGGTAACATTCAAAAATGGTGAAAGTTCTGATAATTACGAGGATTTGATAAAAATAAATGATACTTGGTATTTTAAACGTCCACTAAAATTTTAATTTAAAAATTTATCGGAATTTATCTTAGATAAATTCCAAAATCTATTATTAGCTAAAGGAAAAACCTTTAGCTAATGCAAACTTGCCCTGCATAAACGATAAAAAATCTTAACATTATTACGCCAACTAGCACAGCAAGAGAGTTTATTATTATGAATGCAGGTTTATAGGCGTGGTTTTTAAGTGCGGTTAGGGCTATTAAAATAGGTAAAATAAGCCCTGTTCCTAACACTCCAAACCAAAATAATTTTGAATAAAACTCATGTTAAAAGTTGTTATCACTTAGGGTTTATGTATAAATCCGGAGTATCTGTAAAAAAAGACCTATCAAAAGCTAAAAAATACTTTAAAAAAGCTTGTGATTTAGACCCTTATTATGGAGTAATATTCAAACCTTTGTGATGAATATAAGAAAATAATTGAATAGCATAAACTTTTCATTAGATGCTGTTGGTTTTGTTGATTTGAAACAAAACCAAGAACCTTTTTTAATCTATATAAATTTCGTATATTTTAAGTTTAGTTTATGTTTTTGTTTGTATAAAAAACTTTAAATGCTTGTTTTAAGATATAATATGCCAAAACTAAGGAAGCGTTATGGCAAATAATTTAAGCCTAAAAGATTTGATTTCAGCAAAAAGATTATCCTGCTATAAAAACATAAACGAACATTTTGACAACTTAATATTCATAAGCAAAATTACGCCTAAAATAGCAACAATTGAAATATGCGTTAGAAATATATTTGATATGTATCAGCCCAAAGATTGGATAATAAATAGTCAAGATAATGAGATTTTAAAACAAGTTCAAATAATCCAACACAGATATGGCAATGATAGTATTAACCACGAACAATATTTATCAAATTTAACTTTAGGACAAGTTGTTTATCTTATAAAACAAAGTGGATTAAATCATTCTGTGTTTTTTGATAATATAGATAATATTGATTTTAAAAAATATTGTTCTTTAAATATAAATTATTATAAAAATATCAAAGGCGAAAAAATAAAACTTTCTAATCAGCAAAAGATGAAAATAATCTTAAGTTTGCTTGTTGATATTAGAAACAGAAGTTATCACTGGGAAAATATGTTAAAAACAAAAATCAATAATAACAATCCAGACAAAGTATTTCCGCGTATTTCAACAAATATCAAAAACACAACAATAGGAATTATGCCAGATAAAATCAATGTCTTTCTTGATGATGTTTTAGATATGATAAATGTGGATATTAAGCAATTTTTAAATATATAAAATAAAGTAGAAAATAAACACGGTTTGAAACTTAGAGTGGGGCAGAAGTCTACCCCTTTCGTTCATCGGACAAGATTATATTTTTTTTTACTTAACAAAGTCTAAAATTTGTAATTTTTAATATATATTGACATTTAAAGATATAAATAAAAGCATAAATCTTTAAAAAGCGTTATTTTGATAAATTTATAATTTTGAATTTATAAAAAAATTACAATATTTACTAAAATAAAAGTCAAATTTTATAAATTTTTATTTGATTTGTTAATACTAGTACAGACACCAAACACCATAAAATACCCTATAAAATTAGAAATTTATTATGTTAGGTAGTGATAAAATAGTTTTTATCAATTAAAAAGCAAAAGAACTTTATGTTAAAGCTTGTGATTTAGGTTATTAAACTGGTTGTGATGAGCAGGTTTTAAGTGTCTTTAGCAAGTACTTGCCTACAAAATTAGATAATAATTTTTATATTTTAGGCTGGATTTAAAATAGGAATTTCAACTCACAATTTAGCTAAAAATGGCGATAAAACCATAAGAGATTTAAATATAATTAGACAAATTGAAGGCAAAAAAGCGCAAGAATGCTAACTAATGCTTCATTTAATTATAATTTCACGAATAATTTAAGGCTAATGACCGAGTTTGAAAGGACATTTTTTGGTGATTTGAATGTAGATTATTCACTTAATATGACTTTAAGAAAGAGCTTTTAAATTCTAATTCCTATTTGAAATTCTAAGAATTTCAAATAGGAAATTCATCGAAAATATCAAAGAATTTGAAATAGGAATTTCATTAATCAAAACCTAAAAGCATTTATAACTTTAACAAATACAACTCATAACAAAAAACAATAAATTTTTCATAATTTAAATATAAATTAAGTAAAACTTAAGAATGGGGGGGGGTATTATACTGATTTTACAAAAAGCATAATGCAAAGCATTAGGCTTTAAACCAAATCAAAAGGAGAAAATATGAAAAAATTATTTAGTTTTGTAGCTGTTGCTGTAATGTTTGTAGCTTGTGGGAATTATGTTCCTAAAGCCGGTGATGCTCCCGAAGTAGTAGCAAAAAAATGTTTTGATATGCTTTATACAAATGAAATAAATCAAGCGAAACAATTCGCAAAGTGTATTCAAGAAAATGAAAGACAAGAATTCTTAACTTTCATAGATAAATCAGCAGATGAAGCAAAAAGTAGACAAGAAGAATTTATAAAAAAAACGGGTGGTATCAAATCAGTTAAAACAAAATTATTATATCTATTTGAAGACACAGCTACAGTTAAAGTTTTGGTAACATACAAAAATGGTGAAAGTTTTGATAATCGCGTGGATTTGATAAAAATAAATGATACTTGGTATATTGAACGTTCATAAAATTTTATTGGAATTTATCTTAGATAAATTCCAAAATCTATTATTAGCTAAAGGAAAAACCTTTAGCTAATGCAAACTTGTCCTGCATAAACGATAAAAAATCTTAACATTATTACTCCAACTAGCACAGCAAGAGAGTTTATTATTATGAATGCAGGTTTATAGGCGTGGTTTTTAAGTGCGGTTAGGGCTATTAAAATAGGTAAAATAAGCCCTGTTCCTAGCACTCCAAACCAAAATAATTTTGAATAAAACTCATGAGTAAATATAGCCTTAAGCGATATTAAACTCTCGCCCCCGCTATAATACATTCCTACAAAAAGTAAAAGCAAGATAGGAATTTCAAGCATTATTGCTCTTAAATCTAAAACTAATAAATACTTTATGTTTTCTTTATTTAAATGAGCTTTAAAAAATAAAATTCCCACAAGTATATTTGCAGCTATTCCACAAGAAAACGCAGAAACCACAAAAAGCAATGGTAAAATAGGAGTATTCCATAAAGGGATTTTAGAAATCGCACTTAATAAAAACCCAGTATAAGCACCAACACATAAAGCTAAGAAAAACAATACATATTCAATCATCTTTGCAAAATTAGCCATTTTTCTTATGGAATTTGTAATAGGAATTAAGAACCTAAAATAAAGCCCTATTTCACGCTCAAAAATGATTAATGCGTATAAAAATGCTAAAGGTGTATAAACTAATAAAAATAAAACACCTAAAGTCATAACCGAAGTAAAATTGTATTTTATTAGCAATAAATAAAATGTAAGCGGTTTGCCTAAATCAATTATTAAAAGCAAAAGCCCCAAGCTAATAGCAAGTGGAGAAATTAACGCTCCTGCTTTAATCGTTGCGTCCCAAATACTATTAGTATTATGTGTAAATCTATTAAATTTTACTATTAATGAAACCATTAAACACCCAGCACTAAGCCCTGCTAAAAACAAATATAGTGCAATAGGCCAAGGCCAATAAATCTCATTATATTGCATTAAGCTTCCTGCCATATTATTCATAGCGTCCTCCTTTTGTATTTTTTATAAAACCTAGTTTTGGTTTAGTGCCTAAATGAGCTTTAGGATATTCAACGCTTTTACTTGCTAAGACTTTATTAACTTCTGAATTGTTATCATTTATATCCCCAAAAATTAGTGCATCAGTAGGACATACGCTAACACAAGCAGGGGTTAAACCATCGCTTACTCTATTTGGATAACAAAAAGTGCATTTATCAATTGCTTTTGTGATAGGATTAAGAAATCTTGCATTATAAGGACAGGCTAATATGCAGTATTTGCAAGATACGCATAAATTTTCATCAATTAATGTTATTCCATTTGCTAGTTTAAAACTAGCTCCCGTAGGACATACGCTTACACACGGGCTATCTTCGCACATTACACAACTTGCCCTTGTAAAATCTGTTTGAAGATTTGGAAAAACTCCCTTCATTTTCGCATGAACTTGCACTCTAAAAACCCCACTTGGAATTTGATTTTCGTTTTTACAAGCTACGCTACAAGCCTGACAACCTATACATAAATTTTCATCGTGAATCATTACAAACTTTTTCATCTTTAAGCCCTTTTAATATCTACGCCTATATTTGTAACCATTGTGCTACAAACATAACCACTTCTTGAACCTAGCACTATGCTATCATTTGCACCTATTTCGTGAATGTTTTTAAGTGCTGGAGTGTTACGACCAAATCCGTGATAAATAAACAATGTATCAGGACGAATGCCTTGAGTTAGCATAAGTTTTACTTGGATTTTGCCAAATTCATTTTCTAAATATACTAAATCGCCATCTTTAAAGCCTAATTCTTTAGCCTTAGTTTCATTTATCCACACAGGACTTTCACTCATTAATTCATTTAAAATTGGGATATTTTGAGTATGAGCGTTTGTATGAATTGGAGTTTTGCCACTTGTTAGACAAAATTCATGATTTTTAAACACATCATAATCAGTTGTATTTAAACAGCCGTGAGTTGGGAATAAGTTTTCAACTTTTTCTATGAAAAGCTCTATTTTTTTACTAGGTGTCTTAAAGTTAATTAGCGAACTAAGTTCGCCATTACTATCAATTTTATCTTTAATTTGCGGATAAGTTTTAGCAAATTCTTTTATGGTTTTTGGCTCTCTTAAATAAAGACTAGGGACTTTATAAGTTACTATGCCATCTTTTTTAAGATTTGCTAGTAAATCTACATTGCCTTTAGCTTGTTGCATTCTATACTCATCTATTGTTGTATAAGTATAAAGCTCATCAATTTTCATCATACTTGCTAGTTTTCTAAAAATATCAAAACCACTTTTTGTATCGCCTATAACTTCTACGGCTTTATTTCTCATATAATAGCCATTGCCTACGCTTAAAATGCTCTCATCTCGCTCTAAATATGAGCTTTCTGGTAATACCACATCAGCTAAATTGCTAAAATCATTTAAATATATATCAATACTTACTATAAAATCTAGCTCATTTATAGCCTTTAAACTCTCATTTACATTTGCTACATTTACTAAGTGATTAAACCTAGTATTTACCCAAGCTTTAATAGGATATGGCTTTTTGCTAAGTATTGCAGGGGCAATATCCATTAAAACTCCGTGTTTTCTGGATACAAAATAATTTTTATTTCCATCTTCACCTGCACCATCAATTCTAGGAGTGTTAGGAACCTTAAAAACATTGCTAGGATTATCAAGAGTAGGGAAAATATCTTCGCCTATGATTTTGTTTAAAGTATTTGTATTTTTGCTAGTGTGAATGCCACCTTTTTTCTCGTAATTTCCCATTAAAGCGTTTGCTATTGCAATAGCTCTTGTGCGTTGATATTCTGCATAAGTAGTAGTGGTTTTATGTCCCCAATCAATTACTACTTTAGGAGCAGCTTTATAGATTTCATCGGCAATTCGCTCAATGGTATCAGCACTAATTCCAGTGATACTTTCTTGCCATTTAGGGCTTGTATCTTTTACACTAGCTTTAAGTTCATCAAGTCCTATGCAATATTCATTTACAAATTCTTTATCGTATTTTTCATCTCTTAGCCAAATATGAATTAATGCCATTAAAAACGCCACATCAGTTCCTGGCTTAATAGGTAGCCACTCATCAGCCTTAGCAGCAACTACGCTAAATCTAGGCTCAAGGACAAGTAGTTTTGTATCACTTGCAGCTGCAAATTTAGCTAGTTTTTTAGCATCACTTATTACTATACCTTCAAATAAATTATGTCCGAAATTTACAATATATTTTGCATTAGCAAAATCTCTTGATAAGCCGCCGCCATAAGTATGCTCTAAAACCATATTATAAGTAATCGGACAGCTTGAATAATGTGAAAATATATTAGGACTGCCGTAAGCACAGGCAAAATTACTCATATGAGTGTGAGATTCTCCGGCTTTGCTTGTAAATATTACGCTACTAGCTCCGTGCTTTTCTTTTATTTCATTTAACTTTGTTGCAACTAGGTTTAAAGCTTCGTCCCAACTAGCTTCACGCCATTTGTTTTCCCCACGCTTACCTACACGAATTAAAGGCTTAATAAGGCGGTTTTTATCATATAATTGATTAATTCCTGCTCCACCCCTTGCACATACGCTAGTTTTATTTGTGCTAAATTTTGGATTACCATTAATAAATACACCTTTATTGTCTTTAACGCTTATTTCAATAGGACAGCGAGTAGAACACATCTCGCAAACCGAAAAAACACTTTTTTTATCCCCGTTTGTAAAGGCATTAGCACTCAAAACTGGATTAATACAGGCCAATGAACCTAAAAATGCAGAGCCTTTTAAAAATTCCCTTCTTTGCATTAATACTCCTTAAATAAAGTAATTATTAAATTATACTTAAATAAATTAACTAAATAATTAATTTTAAAATTATATATGTTTTAATTGTATTTTTTATTAAATATATGATTTTGATAAAACAATATGTAAATATTTATGGATTTAAATTTAATTTAAATATAAATTGAATTATAAAAATTAGACAAATACTAAAATATTTTATATTTCTTAATTTAAAATTATTTATATAGTTACTTTTACACTTATCAAACATTTATAATTACCCCCTTCTCATTATGATAATAAGTAAGGGGTAATTAGATTAAAAATTATAAGCAAACCCTAAATTTACATTGTAGTTATTATTAAAGTGTTTTG